>NVUS02000353.1 GCA_002402005.2 OCS116 cluster bacterium
CGAGCGAGAGAAATTGCCTCAAACTCGGCTTTCAACCACTTGAGACCAGATATATTTGGCAAAAGCCAGACAAATAAAAAGCCCGATGGCCATAACCATCGAGCTTTAAAAATCTATATATCTCAAAACCTAGTTTAAGCGGCTTTTCAATGCTGCAATGCTGTCATCAATTAAGCTGTTGGCTTTGGCTTTGCTCAAATCATTGCTTAAAATTTCTTCAGTAGCTGCGACCGCAATGTCAGCTGCATAAGCTTGCACATTTTTACGCGCTTGCAATTGGGCTTGTAGAATTTTATTCTCGGCCATTTTTGTACGGCGATCAATGGTTTCTGTAAGTTTTTTCTCAGTTTCAACCGCCAAAGCTTCGGCTTCTTCTTTGGCTTGGTCAATAATGCCTTGGGCTTCTTCAACCGCAGCTTTTTGCTTGCGCTCATATTCAGCCAGCATATGCTGTGCTTCTTCTTTAAGTTTGCGCGCGGTTTCTAGCTCATTCTTAATGGCTTCTGCACGGTCATCCAAAGCTTTAACAGCAAGTTTTGGCACGCCTAAATAAACCAACCCGGCAATAAAGCCAACCATACCAACGGCAACCCAAAATGTAGGATCATTTAACATATTAATATCCTTTATACGCTTAAGCGCTCAGTTGAGCTTTAACAGCTTTGCTAATTTTTTTCTCGTCTGCATCTTCACCAAGCAATGCATTCACTAGGCTAGCGGCCGTTGCGGTCGAAATCGCACCCACTTCTGCCATTGCATTGTCAGTCATTGTAGCAATTTTAGCTTCAGCTTCGTCCATTTTAGTGGCTAACTTGGCTTCAACTTGTTTGCGTTTTTTATCGGCTTTGGTATTTAGCTCATCGCGGGTGCTTTGTGCAATATCATGGGCTTTTGCACGGGCATCACCAAGGGCTTTTTCGTAAGCGGCAATGGCTTCGTCGGTTTCACCGCGCAACCGTTCAGCTTTGTCTAAATCAGCTGCAATGCGGTCGCGGCGCTCTTCGATCACTTCACCAATGCGTGGCAGGGCAATTTTCGCCATGGCAATATAAAGCACACCAAATGTAACAAATAGCCAAAAAATCTGTGGCAAATAAGTCGAAAAATCTAACTGAGGCATATGATTGCTCCTAAAAAATCTTTTGTGAAATATTTTACAACCGTCACATATGGTTGGCATAAAAGCTCTAACGCCAAAGCGTTAGTTGCTGATAGGCCAAACGCAGGGATAACCCACTATTGCCTGTCCTATCAGCGAATTTGTCACTCTAATCTTATGAGAAAAGAATAATAAACGCGATAACCAAACCAAATAGGCCAGTGGCTTCTGTCAACGCAAAACCTAGTAGTAGGTTAGTTTGTTGGCCAGCAGCTGCTGAAGGGTTGCGCAATGCACCTTGAAGGTAGCTACCAAAAATGTTACCGATACCGATACCAGCACCCAAAAGTGCCAAACACGCAATGCCAGCGCCGATATATTTTGCTGCGTCTGCTTCCATGATTTATCTCCTTAAGATAAAAAATTCATTGGAGGAAATCTCCAATTTATTACTGAGGTTGCCCTCAACTCATTAAATAATTTAGTGAAGGTTCACCGCATCATTCAAATAAATACAGGTCAGAATGGCAAACACATAAGCTTGCAAAACTGCCACTAATAATTCTAGCCCGGTAAACATCACAATCACCACCAACGGCACAACGCCAAAGAAACCAAGGGCAATCACAAAACCAGCAAACACTTTCAGCATTGTATGGCCAGCCAACATGTTGGCAAATAACCGTACAGACAAGCTCAACGGGCGGCTTAAATAAGATACAATTTCAATTGGTGTGATGATCGGGTACATATAAATCGGTAAGCCAGCGGGGGCAAATAATTTCAAGAAACCCAAACCATGCTTCATAAAGCCGTAAATGGTCACTAGCAAAAACACTGCCATCGCCAAAATAAAGGTCACCGCAATGTGGCTAGTCACTGTAAATGAATATGGCACCAAACCAATTAGGTTTAGGAATAAAACAAACATAAACAAGCTAAATACAAATGGGAAGAACTTCAAACCACCAGTGCCGATATTTTCGCGGATCATACCGGCGATAAATTCGTAAGATAGCTCAGCAAGTGATTGCATACGGCCAGGAATGATAGAACGGCCACGCATACTCAAAATCGTGAATAGCAAAATTGCCACAACCGCAATCACCATCATCAGGCTAGAATTGGTGAAAGAAATGTCATATCCGCCAATGTTAATGTCCTTATAGCGAATAATTTCAAATTGGTGCATCGGGCCGTGATCTTCTGTTGCTGCCATTTGCTTTTCCTTTAATTAAAAAACTTCAGTTTTAATTCGTATCATTCTTGCGTTCATCAGCAGCGGCTTGTTCTGCTGCTTGCTGTTCTCTAAAATCACGTTGCGAAGATTTGATGACATTAAAAATGCCAGCACCCGCCCCAATAAATATAAAGACAATCATAAACAATGGCTTTGTATCTAACCAATTGTCCAATGACCAACCCATAATCGCGCCAATTACAAACCCAGCCAGCAATTCGGTTGCATATCCATATGCATTGCTCATTGCCTTGTGCTCTTGGCTTTTTTCCTTAACTTCTTTTGGCTTTTTAGCCAATTTTAGTTTTTCGTCAAACTCTTTTAGCTTATCAGTTTTTGGTTCAGTCATTTTGGGTCTCTGTATCAAAACAACCTCTTCAGAATTTACATCATTCTAAAAAAACAAAAGAAGTTGGCCGAAATATATAAGTGACGCCAACCGCTGTCAAGCATTTGAGCCTTATTATTGCCATGATTCCCACACTTGTTAAAGACTTTATTAAGCAATGGCTTAAAACTTGGCACTAAGGTGCTATTGGCTTGGCTTAAGCTATAAAAAAAGCCGCTTCAAATCAATGAAACGGCTTCGCAATTTATATATGTTCTGAACTATTCAGCCAATAAAGCATCAACTGTTGCGCTAAACGCTTCATAAGCTGTGTTGCCACCATCTTGTTTTTCACCATTGATGAATAATGTTGGGGTAGAATTTACGTCTAATGTTTCAGTTGCATATTTACGATCGTCAAGCAAATCCGAGATGGTTTCTTTTTGGGCGAAACATTCATTGACCTTCTCATCCGAATAGCCAACCAGTTTCAAAATGCCAACCATTTCGGCAAATTGTTTTTCGGCGCGAATCCATTTTTGTTGGTTGGTAAAAATCAAATCCACAATCGGAAAATACTGGTCTTTCGGCGCACATTCGGCCAACATAGCGCCAGCAAATGCCAATTGATCCAAATGGAAGTTGCGATAAATAAATTTCACTTTGCCAGTGTCGATATAATTGGTTTTGAATTTTTTAAAGGTATTCTCGTGAAAATTCGCACAATGCGGGCAGGTCAGCGATGCATATTCAACAATCGTCACCTTGGCGTCTGGGTTGCCCATTACATGGTCTTCGATCTTAATATTTTCATAAAGCGGGCCGGTGTCTGCGGCCAACGCGTTGCCGGCAAAACTGATGCTGATGACCAGCGCGGCAAAGCCGAATAATTTACTTAATTTCATTTGGTAACTCCCTACAAGTCTTTTATTTATCGACAACAAAGCAATCAATTGTGGCAAAATCAAGCATAATCATGATTTACACATAAGAAACCCATCATTTTTTTGTGATTTCGCCTTGGTGAATTTGCGCTCC
>NVUS02000354.1 GCA_002402005.2 OCS116 cluster bacterium
CCGCCCTCTCACCGTTTGGCAGGGCTATAACATTGGAAAACAAATGACTATAGAAATTAGACAGGTCAGTAGCCCGACCGAAACCAAAGGTTTTAACACCGACCAATTGCGTGCCAATTATTTAATTGAGAGCCTCTTTGTCGCCGGCAAAGTGAGCATGACCTATAGCCATTTAGACAGAAGCGTGGTTGGCGGCGTCGTGCCATTAGCCACCGCATTGCCATTGCTTTCCCACAAACAAATTGGCACAGAAAAGTTTTTAGACCGCCGCGAAATGGGCATTATAAATGTCGGCAATGCCGGCAAAATCACCGCCGCTGGCATCAGCTATGATTTGAACTATACCGATTGCCTCTATTTGCCAATGGGCACAGACAATGTGAGCTTTGAAAGCACAGATGCCAACAAACCCGCGCATTTCGATTTTGTCAGCTCCCCCGCGCATCACGCCTATCTACCTAAAAAAATAACTGCCAATGACGCCATATTGCTAGAGCTTGGCACACAATCCGACGCCAACAAACGTAAATTGCGCCAATATATTCACCCTGATGTGGTGGAAAGCTGCCAATTGGTGATGGGTGTCACCACGATAGAAGATGGCAGCGTGTGGAACACCATGCCATGCCACGTGCATGACCGACGTTCAGAAATTTATCTATATTTCGACATGAAACAAGATACACGGGTCATTCACCTCATGGGCGAACCAGATGAAACCCGGCATTTAATCGTCAAAAACCAACAAGCCATATTGTCCCCCGGCTGGTCAATCCACAGCGGCGCCGGCACCGGCCGCTACGCCTTCATCTGGTCAATGGCCGGCGACAACCAAGATTTTACCGACATGGATTTCATCGACATGCAAGACCTACGCTGAACATTTCTCGGAAAATTTCAAAATATCTTGTTCATGCTAATCAAAACCTGTGCCTATTCGCAACACGGCAACAAATAGAGTGAGAGATGCAGTGATATAGACAACCGGGTTTCCGTGGCGAAGGACGCCGACCAAAATTCTATTGTTAAAAATAAGAAACAGCCGATAAATCATAAATAATATAGGAATGGTCAAAATAACAAAAAGCGGCAACAAGGCTGTATGAGTGAGCCAAAAAATTGCGCCAAAATAACTAGCATCTTCAAATGGGTTTAAGCCAATAAAAAGCCGCCCAGCTTGGATGACATTCAGTGGCATGTCGGTAAACCAAAACGCAAAATAGGTCGCAATAATAGAAGCAATAATCGTACGAATGACGAAAAACAGATACTCTCTCAATATCAACTTTACAAATTTGTTTGATTTCCTACGAGTTATAACAATCAAATGCGTCAACCTCGAGAAAAGAAATATAACATACATATCTGCGACGACATTGATGTAAACGGGATAGGCGCTTAAACTCCGAAAAATCCGTGGGTCTTCAAATTGTGATGAATAATATAAAATAAATGAAATCGTTGTTGAGAGCGAAAGAAACATCGCCCCATTGGCTAATTTTTTACCGTCAAACGGCGTTTTACCTTTAAACATAGTTGGCAATGTAACAGCTGCGACCAAAAAAATGCCAATAATTAGAAAGAAAATAGGCCCAACAATCATAAATACTGGATAAAATATATAGGCAGGAAGATCCAAAACATTAACCATCGACTTATGCAGAGCAACAACAATCGCAACGCTGAACATGGTCATCGAAATCGCGACATGGCTTACCACAAAACGCAGACTAGGAATACGTTTCCCCTTTTCATCATATAAAAAGGCAAACCGAAAACCTATCATAGTTACGAATGGTACAAAAAGATAAAAGAGAAACTTTCTTTCACTTATCGTCACATATTCCACCCCATCAATCACTAAAGATTTTTGCGGGAAGTTCGCAGAAATAACAAAAAATATAAAACTACCGAAAATTAACATGCATACGAGAACGAACACACTAGTCTTAAACACTAGACTCCCATGATTATCACTCAACAACATCAAATAAAAAAACGGCCCCAAAACACATAACGCTGAGAACCAAGCCCCAATGCTCTTATTAACAAAAAGTTTCTTAGGGCTCGCAAAAACGGCTTGTACAAAATTTGAAATGTGATTTTTTGTGCAACGTTCAAACTTCCGAATGACAACTGCTGAGCGAATGTGATCATCTTTTTTTCTGGTCTTACGTATCTGACGAGATAAATATTTAAGCCAATTGGAAAATTTGACCGAATTTGGCCGGCTACAGTTAAGAAGAGAAAGAATAGCAACAAGCAGCAATGTAATGTTAGTAATTTGTGAAACCATTTTTACTACCACCCCCGAAATTTCGACCAAACCGTTTATTGGTTTCGTCTAAGGTAATAATATGAGTATAAATATTTTAAAATGAGTATCAAGCAAAACACCTATAGCATTGCACGCCAATTGGCTGAAATTTTTAAAGTGAAATAAAATTAGGGAATGCGAACCTATAATTTTAAGTTACAAAAAAAACAGCCACCTAAGGAACTCGCCGCTTCTATTTTTAAAACAAGCCCAAAGTGCCGCCTAATTTCAATCACTTTTTAAGCAAGCGGGGCAATTCGTTCATAATTTCATCTCTAGCGAGTTGCGCACGTTTCAGTTTTTCATTTGCATCTAATTCCGAAAACCCCAACAAAGCCCGCAGAATTTGCGTGCCTACAATTCGGTTGACAAAAAGCTGTCCCAAATTTTCGCGGTCAGGCGCAGCCAATTGTTTGGTTTCTGGCAGCAAAGAAAGAATGGTTGCCGTGACACCCTCAAGACGCAGGAAAAAACCTTGATAGGCCAATTCTGCCAATTGCGGAAATCTACCCACCTCACCAATCACCACCCGCATCAAAGCAATCGTCTCTTCACTGGTCAGCGTATCTTGCATATGCAGTGCAGATTGCAGCAAAGCCTCAGGCAGAGGCAAGCTAAGAATGCCCTCCAACTCAGCTTTTTGCTCAGCCGTTGATGGCTGGCAAGCCGATTCAATGATGGCCGCAAACAGTTTGTCCTTGGTTTGAGCGTGGCGATATAAAGTCATAATGGATACATTCGCCGCCTTGGCAATGCTCTCCATACTCGAGCCATCATAGCCTGCATCCAAAAATTGAACCCGAGCTGCATTTAATATGTCAGCTCTTTTCCTCGCCATAAGCGCGGCTTTTGGGTGGTCTTCATTCCATTGCTTCATCGGGCATTGACTCCATACGATAATGGCGGTTATAGTATGCACGATAATGATGATTATCGTATCGAATATATTTTAAAATTACCGAAAGAAACCGCTCATGTCAACAATCACCTCCTATATTGGCGAAAACTGGTGGGGCATTAGCCTGTGGACTGTGCAAATATTCCTCGCATTTATGTTTTCTTATGCCGGCTTTATGAAGCTAACCAAATCAGCCCAAGGCCTGTCCGACATTGGCTGGCATTGGGCAACCACCCTGCCGCTCGGCTTCATTCGTTTGTTAGCCGTTATGGAACTTTTGGCAGCCATTGGCGTCATACTGCCAACCCTCACTGGCATTATGCCTTATATGGGAAATTTTGCCGCCATTGGCATGATATTGGTTCAGGTTGCGGCCATCATTCTGCATGCAAAGCGTAAAGAAACCAAAGCCACTATAGTGCTAAATCTAATTCTACTCGCAGGTGCAATATTCATTGCCTTGAAATTATAGTCTCTTCATATCAAAACTTCTAAAACCACGGAGACAATTTATTAACTAGAGAGTTTCACTCTTATTTTTTGGTTTCTCACGGTTTTGCCATGCAAACCTAATATGGCTTCATTGGCTTCTGCTTCGTCATTCATCACAACAAATGCAAAACCCTTGGATGTGCCCTTATTTTTATCCAGAACAATCTCGCAAGATTCAACTTTGCCATAGCTGGTAAATAATTTTTCCAGCTCGTCTTTATCTATATCTCTATGCAAGTTAAGTATCGCTATATTCATCAGCATCTCTCCAAAATTGTCTATCTGGAAAACCCAGCTCTGCATTATGACAGGTATTGTTACAATAGATATAATTTTTATTTCATAGCCTAGATAATGGTGTTATTTTTCTGAATTTTCTTTATATAGTTGAAACTCAATAGTTTCAGAATTACCCATTCGCAAGGCCGTGCCATGACTAAAGTTAAGAAAAGCAGCAATAAATACAAACTTGACGCTAAGGAGCAATTCCTTATTGAAACCGGTATTTCAGACTATAATGGCATCAAACCCAGAATGAATAAAAAATACAAACAAATTGGCCGGTTTACCGAAATATTATCCGACAAGCTAACCCAATCTGGCGCGATGAACCAAAAAAGAGTTAAAGTCATAGATATTGGCGCTGGCAAAGGGTATATGACCTTCGCTATATATAATTACCTAGCCAAGCACAATCTCGACCCCGTAATCCATGCTGTTGATTTAAATGAAGAATTAATGAAGCTCGGCAACGAAAATGCCAATAAATGCGGATTCGAAAACCTATCATTTATCAGTGGTTTTGCCGACCAATATTCTGGACTGGCTTATTATGATGCCGTCGTTTCCCTACATGCCTGCGACACCGCAACCGATGATGCGCTGTTTATGGGCCTTAAGATGAAATCCAAAGTCATTTTATGCGCACCCTGCTGCCAAAAAGAAGTTTTGGTTAGCTTAAAAGAAAAAAAATCACTTACAAAATTCATTAGCAACGGTCTGTTTTTACATAAAATGGCCGATCTCATCACCGACAATGCCCGCGTCATG
This sequence comes from OCS116 cluster bacterium, assembly GCA_002402005.2. Classification (GTDB taxonomy): domain Bacteria; phylum Pseudomonadota; class Alphaproteobacteria; order Rhizobiales; family OSC116; genus OCS116. The sequence goes on from NVUS02000354.1 coordinate 4,758, forward strand.
CTCTTGCAATCACAAGGATATCATGTGGATGTCATTGATTTTGTTGCCTCTGAGCATACACAAAAAAATACACTGTTGGCTGCAACCAAAAAAAGCGGCAAAAAACCAGCTTTTTATGAAAAATACAAATCCTACAAATCCGAAATTGGTTTTGATGGCATTAAACTCGAGCAAATGATGCTTGATGAAGGATTGTTGGGCTAAAAAATTTGAGCAAAGTATAAATAATTTCCATTTGTTGATAACAGCGGTGTCGCCTCGCGCCAAACACCGCTAATTGTCTCCTACATGATGAGCCACCCACAATCGAATGGCTCAAAAAACTTAGGCGCTGGCAAGCTCAGCCTGCATTATCTTGGCTTTGCGAGGGTGTGGTTCACCCGTTTCCATATAATGTTTTATTTCTTCCACATTGCGAACAAACCCTGCATTCAAGCTTTTTTTAATGCCCGGAATTATATAACCCAAAGTGCGAAGATGTGGGGTTGCATCCCATGTTACGCGGCAGGAGTTTTCGCTAACAAATTCAACCGTTACGGTTGAGGCATAGCCCTTAATCGGCAGCAATTTTGAGGCGTTTTTCAGCACCACATCAAATGCAACAGTTTTCATTTTATCACTATAGTTGGTGATGATTTCTTGCTGATACATGCCCTTGAATTTTGCTGGTAGGTATGAATTGCGGCCAACTGCTGGCGCACCCTTAATCGGAATCCCCGCAAGAATTGGCTCAGACCTTGGCGTGGCTGCCATCCAAACCGAAACATCAACAAAATTTTTGCCCAATAGCTCCCAAACGTCAGCCGCCGGTTTATTTACGATTCCTGAATTAATCATTCTCATTTTAATCTCCTTAAAAGCCCAAATTGGGCAATTGTTAATGTCTAAATATACTTAGTATCGACATTTCAACATGGTTGATGAATGTAAAGTAATTCAATATAATCGTAATAAGAATACCCAAATATGCAACTTCATGTTACACATAAGTAACAAGGATAAGTCATGCAACCAAAAGATTGGGAATATCTGCCTTACTTTTTGGCCGTGGCCAGAGCCGGTAGCTTGCGTGCTGCCGCCACACTACTAAATGCAAATTATGGCAGTGTGAACCGAAATATTTTGGCCCTTGAAGCCAGTTATGGCACCGCACTTTTCAGCCGCTCCAACCGCGGCTTCACTTTAACACAAGCCGGCGAAGCCCTATTGCCAGTGGCCGAACAGACCGAAATTAGCGTTGTGGCGGCACGTCGGCGGGTCGAAGGCCATGACAAAAGTGAAACTGGTAACATTCGGTTTTCTGTGACACCGGCACTGGCTTATGATGTCGTGGCGCCGATCATCGCGCGTTTTCAAAACAAATATCCAAACATACAAATTGAGATGCATGTCACTTCTAACGTCGAAAACATCAACCGAGATGAAACCGACATTTCATTGCGCGCCGCCTATGAAGTGAATGACGATGTGGTTGGCCGCAAACTCTACCCCATTGCCGTGGGTATATATGCCAGCCAAAAATATATTGAAACCAATTTCGAGCAAGCAGGCCCACTGGGCGATGGCTTAACTTGGCTTGGCTACACTGCCAATGATCACAACAATAATTGGCTTGCCACAACCCCGTTTCCACAAGCCAGCATCCGCCATATTGTTAAAGACGGCCCGATGCGGCTCAGCCTTTTGCGCAACCATTGTGGCATATCATACCTGCCGGTGATATTTGGAAAAATATACCCCGATTTATGCCGCATTCCCAGAACCAAAATAAATCTTGACCAATCTTTATGGATTTTATTACACACAGATTTACGAAATACCGTTCGGGTGCGTAGATTTGTAGATTTTTTAAGCGCCGAGCTAATGGCATTACGCGCAGATATGCAGACTGAGAAAGCATAGAATTTAATTATATCATCAAGTTATATGAATTCTAATTTCTGGCGCAGCTAACGAGAAAAACATTGAACTCTTTATTCGATATTTTGGAAGATTGGTATAAATATTTAAGCCAAGAAGAGATCTACTCTAGCTCATTCTAATGCATCCTAGGTCATGATAAGTTTATTTTACATCTATCAATAAATCTGCTATACTTTAGGTGATTAATAAACATCAATCAACGAAGACAATTATATGCGGCAAGTCATTCTATAAATACGCTTTTAAACGATTATCAGCTCCGCTGACATCAGCGTAATTTTGCACGGCATTTTTGTCATTTCCCAAAATCTATAATTGCGGCATCCTATACGGGTGCGCTGTTTAAACATTCGTTGATTAAATTGACTCATCATATCATTAATATTGGAATCCTAGCGCATATTGACGCTGGCAAAACCAGCCTGTCCGAACGCCTATTGTATAATCATAAAGCCATAAAAAAACTCGGCAGTGTCGATGATGGCAGCACCCAAACCGATGGAAGCCCGCTAGAGCGCGCGCGTGGCATCACCATACGCTGGGCGGTGGCAGCTTTCGCTTTGGGTGATTTGCAGGTGAATCTGGTCGACACGCCTGGTCATCCAGATTTTATTGCCGAAGTTGACCGTGCACTGGCGGTTTTGGATGGCGCTATATTGGTTATTTCAGCAGTCGAGGGGGTACAGGCTCAGACCATCACCTTGATGAAATCATTAAAAGCCAATCACATTCCAACGCTAATTTTCATCAATAAGATTGACCGTATGGGCGCCAGATCGACTGAAATTATCAACGAAATTTCTCAGCGGTTAAACATCGCGCTCATGCCGCAAAATAAGGCGGGAATAGAAGGCAATAAACAAGCCTATATTGTAGACATCACAAAAAACAACCCTGATTATCAAGCAACATTATTAGAGACAATTGCCGAATATGATCTGGATGTTTTGCAACAAGTTATAGACGGAGAAAAACTCAGCCAATTGCAAATAGAAAATACTTTTA
>NVUS02000355.1 GCA_002402005.2 OCS116 cluster bacterium
AAACCCGATGCTAGCGCAGATGGAACTTGAGCAGCTGGCCAAAGAAATAGCCAAGCATAATAAAGCCTATCATGGTGATGATGCGCCGCTGATTACTGATGCTGATTATGATGCTATGATGCGCCGCAATGCCGACATTGAAGCGGCGTTTCCGAATTTAAAATTAGCCAATAGCCCATCTGACCTTGTGGGTTATGTGCCGCAAGAAAAGTTCGAAAAAATCACTCACAGCATACCCATGCTGTCCTTGGGCAATGCGTTTAATGCTGATGATGTGCAAGAATTTTACACCAAGATTGACCGCTTTTTAGGGCTGGATGGCGCGGTGATTAATTTAACCGCTGAGCCAAAAATCGATGGTCTGTCGGCATCTTTACGTTATGAGAATGGCATATTGGTCAGTGGCGCGACGCGTGGTGATGGGCAAGTAGGTGAGGACATTACCGAGAATCTTAAAACCATAAGCGAGATTCCGCATGAGCTTAAAGGCGATAACATTCCGGATATTGTTGAGGTGCGGGGTGAGGTTTATATGAGCCATGCCGAATTTGCAGCGCTGAATGAGCGGCAGGAAGATGCGGGGCAAAAGATATTTGCCAACCCGCGTAACGCAGCGGCTGGCTCTTTGCGTCAGTTAGACAGCCGCGTTACTGCCAGCCGCAATCTGCATTTTTTCGCCTATGCATGGGGTGAGATGAGTGAATTTGGATTTCAGACCCAAATGGGCATGGTTGAACAATTTGAAGCTTGGGGTTTTACTGTTAACTCGCTGATGAAAATGTTCGGCAATGCCGATGAATTGGTGGCGCATTATGCTGATATTGAAGAGCAGCGCCCCAGCTTGGGCTATGACATTGATGGGGTGGTTTATAAAGTCAACCGTTTGGATTTGCAGGAACGTTTGGGTTTTGTATCACGTGCACCGCGCTGGGCGATTGCGCATAAATTCCCGGCCGAAAAAGCCAAAACGATTATCAATGACATTGAAATTCAGGTTGGACGTACGGGCGCATTGACCCCTGTGGCGCGGCTTGAACCGGTGTCTGTCGGTGGTGTTGTGGTGTCTAATGCCACTTTGCATAATGAAGATGAGATTGCCCGCAAAGATGTGCGCATTGGTGATATGGTGGTGATCCAACGGGCGGGTGATGTGATACCGCAGATTGTCGAAGTGGTGTTGGACAAACGCCCTGCTGATAGCGTGCCCTATGAATTCCCGCGTCATTGCCCAATTTGTGGTAGTGCAGCTGACCGCGAGCTTAATGCCAAAACCGGTAAGATGGATGTGATAAGGCGCTGTGAAGGTGGCCTGATTTGCAAGGCGCAAGTGACCGAACGTTTGCGGCATTTTGTATCGCGCAACGCGTTTGATTTTGATGGTTTGGGCAGTAAGCAAGTTGAGCAATTTTACGAATGGGGCATTATAAAAGATGCTGCCGATATTTTTGAGATTGAAGCCAATGATGGCGAGAAATGGGATACGATTCGCAAGCGCGAGGGCTGGGGCGACCAGAGTGTCGATAAGCTATTTGCGGCAATAAATGACCGGCGCGAGATTGGTTTGGATCGGTTTATCTTTGGCCTCGGCATTCGGCATATTGGTGAAACCACAGCGCGTATGTTGGCGCGTAATTATGAAACGATGGAAGCTTTTTTGCCAGCGATGCAAGCCGCTGCTGTGCCGATTGGCACCGATGGTGAATTGGTCAACGAGGCCTATGCCGACCTGATGAATATGGATGGCATTGGCGACATTGTGGCATTGTCACTGGTGCAATTTTTTGCCGAAGAAAATAATTTAAAATTCTTGGATAAATTACTCGCTGCGGTGACCACCATCCCGCTAGAGAAAGCTGACGACAGCTCGCCAGTGGCTGGCAAAGTGATGGTATTTACCGGTTCGTTAGAAATTATGACGCGCAATGAAGCCAAGGCCAAGGCCGAAAGTTTGGGCGCGAAAGTGACTGGCAGCGTATCTAAAAAAACCGATATATTGGTGGCTGGGCCGGGGGCAGGCAGCAAGCTTAAAAAGGCCGAAGAATTGGGCATTCAAGTGTTGACCGAACAAGAATGGGTGGATTTGGCAAATGCAAAATAATCAGTGTAAAATGACATTGCTAACAGAAGATGATTTTGCCGATATGCTCAGCATGTTTGCCGAGCCGGATACGTTTAAATATATTCCCAAATTATACGATCAGACCGATGAGTTTTATCTGCATTTTTTAACCAGTGCAGTGGAAAAAATAACTGCGGGTGAGGAATATTATTGGGTGATGCGCGAGCCAAAAACCAATGAACTTATGGGGGCGATCAACCTTAATAAAATTCAGAATGGTGACGAGATGCAAATTGGTTGGCAAGTCTGTGAGGATTTTCGCAATCTCGGCTTGGCCTATTTGGGCGCACAGATGGCCTTGGATTTCGCCATCAACCAAACTAAAATTTCTATCATTTATGGGGTGTTTTCAGAACAAAATACCGCATCAGAACGCATACTCAACAAGCTAAGATTTTCACTCGAGTCTATTTTTTTAGAAAATAGGCAGCTGATTCATAAATATTGTTTTCAAATTAGCAGGTGATCGGAATGAATGACATTGTGCATATGGCTCTATTGGTGGCCGATTATGATGAAGCCATTGAATATTATACCCAGATTTTAAATTTTAGCCTGCTTGAAGACAAAGATATGGGCGGCGGCAAAAGGTGGGTGCGGGTTGCGCCGCATGCTGATTCGGGCTTTAGCTTGTTGCTGGCCAAAGCTAAGAATGATCAACAAGCTAAATATGTCGGCAATCAGTCTGGCGGACGGGTTTATATATTTTATCAGGTCGATGATTTTTGGGTGGAATATAAACGTATGTTGGCTTTGGGTGTTGATTTTACCGAACAGCCGCGTGAGGAAGATTATGCCACCGTGGTGGTGTTTATAGACCTGTACGGCAATAAATGGGATATGATCGAGTATAAATAAAATGACTTGATTGTGATTAGACAGTTTTGCTTTGCTATCTATACTGGCAACATGTTTAAAAAAATATTTATAATTGTGATTATTGTGGCTGGGCTTATTGGTGCTGGCTATGCAGCTTATGGTTGGTGGCGTGGCAACCCATTTGATACGGGTGCGCCTTTATTGGCATCGGCAGCGCAAGATGGCCGCATTGAGTTGATCGATGGTGAGTTAGACGTTGAGAATTTGCCACAAGGTTGGGTG
>NVUS02000356.1 GCA_002402005.2 OCS116 cluster bacterium
GCCAATTTTCATAGGATTGCTCACAAATTGTTAGATTTTTAAATCACTATGAAAGCAACATAGTTGCTGGAGTATACTCCAGATCAAGCACTATTTTAAATTATTTACCACCTCCACTATCTAGGCCAGTAAACATAATAAGATGAGCTAGTTCATTGGCGAACAGCCGACTGAAGCCGCCCGTTAGGGCGCACCCGCGTAAGCTCGAACGTAGTGAGAAATAGCCGCGAGCAAAATAAAATCTCTAATTTTAATTTTCTCCACTGCTTGCAATTAACGTTGCATTGCCACCGGCTGCGGCAATGTTATAGCTGACCACTTGTTCACCCATGAATCTAATTAAATAATTTGGCCCACCGGCTTTTGGCCCTGTGCCGCTTAAGCCCATGCCACCAAATGGCTGCACACCGACCACCGCGCCAATCATATTGCGGTTGACGTAAATATTGCCAACCCGTGCATGGTCAATAATATGTTGCACTTGAGTGTCGAGGCGCGAATGGATGCCCAATGTTAAGCCGAAGCCTGTTTTGTTGATCTCATCAATCACCTTATCGACTTGTTTGGCTTTGAAGCGAATGATGTGCAGAATTGGCCCAAACACTTCGCCTTTTAGCTCATCCATTGAATCAATTTCAAATATATGTGGTGCGATATATGTGCCATCTAAATCAGGGATTTCACCAGCATAAAGACATTTCTTATTGGCTTTAAAATCAGCCACATGGGCATGAAGGCCATCCAACGCCCGCTGGTCAATCACCGGGCCGATGTCGGTATCAATCAATTTCGGGTCGCCGAGTTTTAACTGTTTGGCTGCGCCGATAATCATTTCAATCTGCCGATCGGCAATATCCTCTTGGATGTATAATATACGCAAAGCCGAGCATCTTTGCCCGGCACTATGAAAGGCGCTATTGATCACGTCATCCGTCACCTGTTCTGGCAAAGCTGTGGCGTCAACAATCATCGCATTCATGCCACCTGTTTCGGCAATGAACGGGATGAGCGGTGCATTTTGTTTTGTCGCCAATACATAGTTGATTTTATGGGCTGTGGCGGTTGAGCCAGTAAACACCACGCCGGCAATGCTTGGATCAGCAACCAATACACCGCCAATGTCACCCGCGCCGGCCACCAATTGCACCACATGTTTGGGCACGCCGGCTTTGTGCAATTGGTCTATCGCAAATTTAGCAATCAATGGTGTGCTTTCGGCTGGTTTGGCCAAAACGCAATTGCCAGTTGCCAAAGCCGCCGCCACTTGGCCGATAAATATCGCCAATGGAAAATTCCATGGGCTGATGCAGACAAATGTGCCACGCCCCATTTGCGAGTAAATATTCTCTTCACCCGTCGGGCCTAAATTGGCATGACCGGTTAACATTTTAGTGCGTGCTTCGACCGCATAATAGCGGCAAAAATCAATCGCCTCGCGCCATTCGGCGATGCCATCATCGAGTGTCTTGCCGCCTTCGGCACATAATAATGCCATCACTTGGTCGCGTTCGGCCTCAAGCAAGTCCGCCGTTTTCTCTAACATAGCGGCACGGGTTTCGATTGGGGTTTTTGACCAATCGTAAAAGGCTGCGTTGGCATTCTCAACCATTTGCGTGGCTTCGGCCTCGTTTACAAAGGCGATAGAGCCAACATGCCGATTGTCGGTTGGTGAATAGATTTTTTGCAAATTCTCATCATTAACCAGATTATTCTCTAGCGCGGTTAAATGGTTTTGAATGCCGTCCATAAAGCCAATCACTTCGGTACGATAGCCAAATTCAACCGCTTGCGGGTTTTTACGTGTCTCACCGTAAATATCATGCGGCATGGTGATGTTGGCATGGCGGGCTTTTTGCGGGTTGCCAATAATCTGTTTGGGGTCTTGCAATAGTTTTTCGACCGGGTAATTGACATCGCCAGAAGCATGCACAAAGGACGAATTCGCACCATTTTCTAACAGACGCCGCACCAAATAGGCCAGCAAATCTTTATGGCCGCCAACCGGTGCGTATATGCGGCAGGGAATTTGCTCGGCCTTTTCAGTTACCAATTCATACAGCGCATCGCCCATACCGTGCAGGCGTTGGAATTCGAACTTATTTTCGGCTTGGTTTTTAAGACCATCTAGCACACCCATATCATAGGCAAGCTCAATAATGTTGGCCACCGTGCCGGCATTGTGGGTGGCAAATTGTGGGTAGATATAATCACAATAACCCAACATGCGTTTGGCTGACGCCACATAGGCAATGTCGGTCATCGGTTTGCGGCTATAGACCGGAAAATCTTCCGCGCCTTCTAAATGCGCTTGTTTAATTTCGGCATCCCAATATGCGCCTTTGACCAAGCGCACCATCATTTTGCCGTCATTTTGCCGGCACAAATCATAAATCCAATCAATCACCTGATCAGCGCGTTTGGAATAAGCCTGAATGGCCAAGCCAAAACCATCCCAATCGCGCAGGCTCTCATTGCAGAACACTTCACCAATGATCGCTAGGCTTAGCTCTAAGCGATTGGCTTCTTCGGCATCAATGGTAAAATTAAGATTATACTGTTTGGCCAATAGCGCCAGCTCTAGCACTTTGGGGCACAATTCTGTCACCACACGGTCGGCTTGCCGCGCTTCATAACGTGGATGCAAGGCCGATAATTTAATCGAAATGCCGGCATTGTCATGTAGGTTTTTGCCAGCTTTTTTACCAATGGCAATGATGGCATTTTTATAAGATTCAAAATATTTTACCGCATCATCTGCTGTGCGAGCGCCCTCACCCAGCATATCGTAACTATAACGATAGCCTTTCTTCTCTTCGACTTTTGCACGTTTTAGCGCGTCTTTGATATTTTGCCCCAAAACAAAATGGTGGCCCATAAACCGCATCGCCTGTTTGGTGGCAATGCGTACCGATGGCATGCCTAAACGTTTGACCACGCCATTCATAACCGCATGCGGCGTATCTTCGGGCGCAACAATTTTACTGCCCAATGCCAATGCCCAAGTCGAGACGCTGACCAAAGCACTGCTGTCAGCGCTTTCGGCGTCCTGCCAATTTTGGCGGCCTAATTTATCTTCGATCAACTTATCCATGGTGTGGGCGTCTGGTACACGCAGCAAAGCTTCGGCCAAACACATTAGTGCCAAACCTTCCTTGGTCGACAGGCCATATTCACGTAAAAAATCTTCCAGCTCACCAAATCGGTTGGCGCCGGCGCGCATGGCGTTGACCAAAGCTGCGCCACGTTTAAACACCCGTGCATCAAAAGCTGCCCCAAAATCCGTGGCTTGCCACAGTCTTGCTGCTACAATTTCATCTTTTGGTGAAAATTCTGCGTCAAATTGTTTAAATTTCTGGCTCATAGCACACCTCTTTAAAATCGAATTTAATCCTTTATATCATATGTATTCCTATTTTATCCTTGTATTTAACTCCATAAAATAGTAATAAATTCTAAAAATTTCATAATAACCAAATAAAATAAGGTGTGAAGATGAAAGATATTGACCCGATTGATTGCAAAATTTTAAGCGAACTGCAAAAAGACGGCCGCATTTCAAATGCCGAATTGAGTGAAAAAATTCACTTAAGCCCATCAGCCACCGCCGAGCGTACCAAACGGTTGCAAAAAGATGGTTATATCAAAGGTTATTATGCCAAGCTTTGCCCAACAAAGCTCAATAAGGCGTTGATGGTATTCATCGAGGTTAAGCTCAACCGCACGGATGTTAACGTTTTTAACGAGTTTAACCAAGCGGTGCAAAAATCGGCCGAAATTATGGAATGCCATATGTTGGCCGGCGGTTTTGATTATTTAATCAAAGCCCGGGTGAAAGATATGGATGCTTATCGTAATTTTTTGGGTGATGTTTTATTGTCGTTGCCCGGCGTACGCGAAACCCACACTTACCCGGTGATGGAAGAAGTGAAAGACAGCAACATCCTGCCACTTGGTTAGTCATTGCAAGTCACCAGCTTGTGGCGGCGGCATAAAAAACTGATAGCTGATGGACAAAAAAACTTGCAACAAAGCCAAACAGATTAGCCACATAAACAATTGTAGCGGCCATGCGATAATGGCTGTAATGCCTAGATGACTTATAACCGCTTTGATGACAAAAATAGGAATACAAACAAAGGCGATCAACAACAGACCACCGTATAAATCGCCACCATTGCCTTTGGTAATTTGCCACGACTTTCGGTAATTCATGCGTTTGTCACCCACTGCAATGCCGGGGAAGACCATTAAAAACCGAGCGGCAATGACAAACAAAATCAAACCCGAAATAATGATGACGAAGCCCCATTTTGTGCTGCTTTCGGCAAAGCCCATCGAGATGCCGCCGGCGATCGACAATGCAATGAATAATAGAGTTACAAAACCCACAAAATACAAAATAAACCGAAATTCAACCGCTCCAAAGCGGATTTTGGGCTGCATTTCACCAAGCAAATAAGCCCGATGCCAAACAATGGCAATTCGGCTGAAAATCACAATGTGTAATATCGGGTCGAGAATATAATATACCGAGACCCAAGCCCCAAGTTGATTTGCAATGGCTTCGGTCTCAAAACCGAGCTGCTCTATCACATCATCCATACTGACACTTGCGGTTTTCGCAGTTTCGATAGTGGCATTTAATTCGGTCGACAGATTTAGATAATCCACCATACCCAACATTTGGAACAGCAGAGCAAATAATGCATATAGACCGAGCCAAGGTGCGATGATTCTTATCAAGAATTTCCAATGGCCAATTGTATAGCCAATTGAAGTTTTTACAGTTTGAAATACCCGCAGATCTTTTTTCATTCTGCAATACTAGTTCAATAATTTTAAAATTCAATCAGTATAGCGGGCCTTGGTTTTCGTCTTTGGGTGGAAAAAGCAAATTTTGGTAGCAGATTGATAAAAATACCAGAATAAATGTCAGCACAATCATCGACAAAAGCAATTGCGCCGGCCATATGACCACCAAAGGCAAAGCGATTTTGGCCACCGTCACTTTAAATATCGAGATCGGCAAAGATGATAGAATGACCAATAACAGCCCACCATAAAGCGCCCAGCCATTGCCTTTGGTGAGCGACCAAGATTTTAGCGGTGTTATGGCTGCATTGCCAAGCGCAATGGCCGGAAAAACCAGCAGAAACCTAGCCACTAACAGCAGCAGAACCAAGCCAACAATGCCATAAACCACGCCCCACAAAGCCCCATCAATGCCCAATATGCCGGCCAAAGCCAGCAATAACATCGATAGCCCTCCAATAACCGACATATAAATAATCATATAAATGGTATATTTGAACTCGCGGCCTTCGAAACTCATGATCGGCAATTCTTCATCCAAAACAAAGCTGCGATGCATCGCCACCGCCACGCTGCCATATGCCACCAAGCGGATTAATTTATCAAAAATATCATGCACTTGAATCAATGACCCAAGCTCGGCAGTGATGGCTTCTAATTTTGGAATGAGCACTTCTAGCCTGTCATAGCCCATAGCGCGGCCATCACGCGGGAACTCGGTAACAAACGCTACGGCTTCTTGCAAATATAGATATTCCTCGATGCCCAGCAGCGAAAAACCCAAGGTATAAAGCGCATAAATGCCAAGCCATGGCGCAGAGACTTTGGCAATCAACCCAATATTGGCATAGGTATAATATAAAGCGGCGCGGATGCTCACAATGATTGGCAATTTTTTCATCAGTTAACCCTTATGCCAAATCACCTTCGTCTGGCGAAGGCACTAAAAATTGATAGCAGATCGACATGAAGGACAGTAAAAACGCGCCCGATAATAGCTGCAATATCATCATAATCGGCAGTGAAATCACCAATGGCAATGACACGGCACTAATTAGTGAGGCGATGAGTGAGATAACCAATGCCGGCAAAATGCACAATATTGTGCCGCCCAAAATGCGCCAGCTATTGCCTTGGGTTGCTGCCCATGACGTACGAAAACTCATCCGCCGGTCGCGCACGGCAATGCCCGGAAAGACCAATGTAAACCGCCCGAAAGCCAAAAATAACAATATAGTCAGCATGCCAATCACCGGATAGATTGCCGCCAAACTAGCATCGGTACTCAGCATGGCCAATGCCACACCAATCACCGCACCAATGGCCACGAAGATAACATAAAGCACCACCGCCAATAATATCGAATAGCCAAAATATTTAAACTCTAGTTTGCCGAGACGCACCAATGGCGGCACTTCATCAAGCAAACAAGCCCGATGCCAGGCAATGGCAATTGAATAATAGGCCAAAATACCGACCACAATCATCACCAAATATACCCAATTGACCAACGCACCCATATCACTTAGCTGCTCAATAAACAGCATAAAGGCGGCATATTGTTCCTCGGCATTTGTTGGCGCGGCATTTTCGAAGAAATCATCGATCAGCTGCAAATAAGCATCACCGCCCGAAAAATCGAAAATACCGACCAAAACTGTGTAGATCGCCACCCAAAAGATTGAGGCTTTGACCAATAATGTGATGTTGGACATTGTATAACCAATGGCGTCTTTGACGCTTTCCATCACTGGCAATTGTTGCATATCATTCCTCATATTCAGAGTTAGTCGTCAAATGGGTCTTTGACCATAATGGTATCTTCGCGCTCAGGGCTGGTCGAAAGTTGGGTAACAGGACAACCAACAAGCTCTTCGATACGTTTGATATATTTAATCGCATCCGCTGGCAGTTCAGCCCAAGAGCGTGCGCCCTCAGTTTTGCAATTCCAGCCTTTCATGGTTTCATAAATCGGCACAACCCGGGTTTGATCGCCCATGCCGGCTGGCAGATAATCAATCCGCTCGCCGTCCAATTCATAACCAACGCAAATTTTAAGCTCTTTAAATGTATCCAATACATCAATTTTGGTCAGCGCAATGCCGGTGATGCCAGATATAGTCACCGTTTGGCGCACCAACACGGCATCAAACCAACCACAGCGGCGTTTGCGGCTGGTCACCGTGCCAAATTCATGGCCGCGTTGGCCCAATTCTTCGCCAATTTCGTTCAATTGTTCGGTTGGGAATGGCCCAGAGCCGACTCTTGTGGTGTAAGCTTTGGTAATGCCCAACACTTCACTCACCGCGTTTGCACCCACGCCAGAACCTGCCGCAGCTTGGCCAGCAACCACATTAGATGAGGTTACAAATGGGTATGTGCCATGATCGACATCCAACAAAATGCCTTGCGCGCCTTCAAACAAAATACGTTTACCTTTGCGGCGGGCTTCGGCCAGATATTTCCACACCACATCTACAAATGGTAGAATTTTGGGTGCAACTTCCATCAGCTGATCAAACAGCTGGTCGGCATCAACTTCTTTTTCGCCAAGACCGCGCATCAACGCGTTGTGGTTGGCTAGCAGGCGTTCAATTTTGCCTTTTAGGGTTTTGGGATCGCGTAAATCCATCACGCGGATGGCGCGGCGGCCAACTTTATCTTCGTAAGCTGGGCCAATGCCGCTTTTGGTTGTGCCAATTTTGTTTTTCCCCAGAGCCGCTTCGCGAATCGCATCTAGCTCGCCATGAAATGGCAAGATAAGCGTTGTATTTTCGGCAATTTTAAGCACGCTTGGGTCAACTTTAACGTCTTGAGCGCGCAAACGCTCAATTTCTTCGAGCAGTGCCCAAGGATCCAAAACCACGCCATTACCAATGATCGAAGTTTTGCCACGCACGATGCCCGATGGCACAAGCCGGATTTTATACACTTTACCGTCGACAACCAACGTGTGGCCTGCATTATGCCCCCCTTGGAAGCGCACTACGATATCAGCACGTTCGCAAAGCCAATCTACAAATTTGCCTTTGCCTTCATCACCCCATTGGGAACCCACAACCACTACATTTGCCATAACCATATCCTTTTTCATAAATAGGTCGATAATCAAACGGAACCACCCCGTTAACGTGTAAGCGGAACCACCCCGCAAACGACCGAAATATAGCCCAAGCTGCGCCAGACTCCTAGCAAAATTACTGCGAGCTGTTTAAAACTTTACAAATAAATTATTAATGCCTAAATTGACCTCAAAACTAAAAATACTAAAGTATATTTATGAAAAAAATTCTCATCTCTGGCTTTCACTATCTCTACAATCAGCCATATCTATTGTTAATATTGACCACCTTATTTTGGGGCGGCAATATGGTCAACAGCCGCTATATAGCCAATGACTTTGGCCCCATCTCGCTGGCTTTCTTGCGCTGGGGCATTGCCATTATTATCCTCACCCCGTTTGCCATAAAATATATCAAAGCCGATTGGCAGCAGATTAAGCAAAATTGGCTGATATTGGCGGTTATGGCCTTTTGCGGCGTCACCACTTACAATACCATGGTTTATATCGGCGTTAAAGACACCACGGCTATCAATGCGGTGCTGACCACGTCGCTTGGGCCGATCATTGTATTTGTTTGGTGCTTCATATTGTTCAAAGAAAAAGTGCGATTTTTGCAATTTATCGCCATTTTAATTTCGCTGCTGGGCATTATGTTCATCATCTTCAAAGGCGACTTTGCCAATGTGGTGAATTTTAACGTCAACAAAGGCGACATCATCATCATCATCGCCATTGCCTTTTATGCGCTTTACTCCGCCCTTTTGCGCAAAAAACCCAACATGCATTGGTTTTCGTTCATTTACATCACCTTCTTTATGGGCGAAATTATGATATTGCCGTTCTTTGTTTGGGAAATATATGACCAAGGCAACCAAATGTTTATCGGTGTAAAAAGCATTGCGACACTAGCCTATATAAGCATATTCGCCTCTATTTTGGCTTATATATTCTTCAACCGTGCGGTGGCGTTAATTGGCGCCAATGTGGCGGCAACCTTTTTTCATCTCATCCCGGTATTTGGCACAATATTGGCCATTATATTTTTGGGCGAAACC
>NVUS02000357.1 GCA_002402005.2 OCS116 cluster bacterium
ATCACCGTAACGACCCCGGTTAAGAGTGCTATAGATTTTCACACCGGGTGCAGCCAAATGTACGGTCTTTTTGCCGTAGCTAGAAAAACCAGCTTTATTGTCATTTTGATCTGTTGCCATAATTGACATTACATTCGCCACTTTATAGTTTGACGGATAATGCGGATTTACATCATTATTATTATTGGAATTGCCTGCCGCCGCAGTGAATAAAATGCCTTTATTGCTGGCCGCTTGAATGGCCGCTTTTAAAGCATTGGATGCACCACCACCACCCCAACTATTATTCATAATTTGGGCTTTGTTTTTTGTGGCATATTCAATGGCTTTAATCGCACCAGCGGTGGTGCCACCACCTGAAGCTGATAGGAATTTCACCGCCATAATTTGGGTTTTCCAATTTGTACCCGAAATACCGACCGCGTTATTGGTCACACCCGAAATGATACCAGCAACATGAGAGCCATGGCGGTTATCATCTAACGGATCGCCATTTGCTGTTGCGCCTGAAAAATTCGCACCATAAACATCATCGACAATGCCATTGCCATCGTCATCAATATTATTGTTTGGAATTTCACCAATATTCTTCCACATATTGGCTTTTAAATCGGGGTGATTATAATCCACACCGGTATCAATCACCGCGACGACCACATTGGGGCTGTCTTTTGCAATGTTCCAAGCTTGTGGCGCTTTGATTTTTGGCAAGCCCCATTGAAGTGGATATTTAGGATCGTTAGGTGTTACTGTGGCGTAGACTCTGTAAACCGGTTCAACATATTCGATTTCTGGATTTTGTTGCAGAGTTTCCATAGCTTGGGCATCGCTCACACCTTCATTAAATTTTAGCAATGAAGCGCCGATGCTGTCAAAATTTTCAGCCGATGATATATTATAGCCCGAAAGAATGCTAATGCCTTCGGTTCTAGAAATACCCTGTTTGAATTTTACAATATATTGGCCAGGTACGATTTCTGCCTCATTCGGATGTGTGAAGCTTGCCACTTCACTATCAGCCGCAAATGACTGAATGGGGATGAGGCTGGTACTTGCAATCGCGAACGCAAGAAGTATAGATTGGGGTATTTTGTTATATTTTTTTTGAGATTTAAACATAATAATTCCTTTCTGTATAAATCAGCAGTTGGTTTTTATTGAAGTTATGAAAGCCATTTTCTATCGATCCCTAATCGGAAAAAAAGCTCTGTTACAAAAAACCAATAGGGAGGAAAAGTTTTTTGTAACAAGCACAACTTAGAAGCCAAGGCGTCTATGAAAGGTGATTTAAGTGTGAAATTGCAGTGAGATCGCCGTGAATTTACGTTAAAAAAATAGCCAATCTATAAAGATTGACTATTTCTTGAGGGAAGAGTGATGAAGTATAATTAGGTGATAGAAAACTTGTTGAAGACAATCCGGCTGAAAATAAGCCTAGTTTACAGATTGCCTCCTAAACGTATTTTGCAGGCGGTTGAGCCGCAATGATTCTGCCGAAATTTTTGCGGCAGAATGCCGACATAATTATCCGCAGCAGCAGAGTTAATTTCAGCATCAGATAAACTGAAAAAAGCTTTGGCCAATTCTCGCGCCACAGCAGGTGCCGCAGTGCTGGTGCCAATGAGCCAAGAGCGTGAGCCACTTTTTACACCTGTTGCCATAACGCCCGGCAAGCTAGGTGTGCGGTCCGAAATGGCGGCGCAATCAACTTGTTTATAACGCGGCTCTAAGCTGCCATCGGCTTGTTTTAATAAAATGCCAGCCGAGCTATAGGGTGCGGGTTTGTGATTAAAATCATTATATCCGCCAACCACCGTTCTGCTGTTATGATTGGCAATGCCACTGAGGCTACCAAAGGCTTGCACAAAACCATCGCCCACACCAATTTCAGCCAATGGGTCGGGGTTTGGCTCGGTTTTGGTAGCATCCACCAGATAGCTTTGGCGACCACCGGTTTTTAGCGAAGCCGGGTCATCATCACGTTGAACCCAGCAATGTATCACATCTGAACAAGCGCTGCCTCGGCCTTTATAGTCTAGTTGCACATTCCACAAACCAGAAGGAGTTGCAGATTTGCCCGCTTCATTGGCTTCACTTGGCGCAAGGGCGATCATAACCCGCCAACGCGTGCCGCGGTGATGATCCAAACTTAACTGGCCAATATTTTGACCATTAAACTTGATTTTCTGATATTTTCGCGAGTCAAAGCCAGTTAAATTAGGGTCAGCAATCAAGTTCATTTGCGTGACAGATTTGCCATTTGGTGATGTCACTGTAAGCTCAAAATCTTTTGGGTCATAGCCTCCGGGAAACCAAAGCTCCAAATAGCTTGAAGTGCGGTCAGTTGGCTGAATCTTCCAGCCAAAATCATAACTATTTTGGTCAAAATCTGCAGGCTTGATGATGCCGTGCATGTCATTGGCAAATGTATTGCCTGAGGGAATCACCATAGCCGAGGGGGCCAGTTCTCTGCGCGCGTCTATAAGCGCGCCGATTGCCGACTCTAGATACCCCTCGCCATCGTGCCGACCGCCAGACCAGCCATAGCTGAAATTAACGACCAGTGGCAGTTCCTCTTCGCAATCTTGTGCGTAATGTTTGGCCAAATGTTTGGCGCGGTTTAAAATATAATGAACCGCACTTAACATATACATATCTTTGCTGAAACCGGACGTATCCCACGCAATTGTATTGGGCATTTGCACCGCAATGATGCGTATTTCATCAGCAAGCGGGTCAGCATCTGGGCCACCAATATGCCCCGCTGCGGTTGACAATATATGCGCACCATGGGTGCTGTGCCTACGTATATTTAAGCCAAGTTCGGGCATTTCACTTGAAGTCGCACCGGCTTTTTCATACAAAATATCTTCATCAGCGTCGAATTTTTGCTTAAGCTGATCAATTTCACAGCTTGTATATTCACGTCCAAATGGCACATGATGGCTGGAGCTAGCGGCTTTGGCAGATTGCAACCAACAAAATTCCATACGGGTTTTGCCGTTTTCATCTAACAATGTATCATTTGCAAATGGTATGCCATCATCAATCACCCCGATGACAATGATACGCTTTTTGGTTTTTTTAATCTGACTGTTGGCAACCCATTGGTTGGGCACGCCATCTGTCTGATAATCTTCGACCCACGCCAACGGATTGACCGGAAAATTTGTGCGAAAATAAGCCGGTTTGGTTGGAGGAGTCGTGGTGAAGCCATTGGGGGATGAATAAGCTCCACCAACCTGGTGGGGATCTTGATATATAAAGGGGATGAATTGTGCTGTGAAACCTTCTGTATGCCATAATGGTGGCAATCTGGTTAGAAGTGAATCATCATTCATCGCACCATTTTTATTAAGATCCTTTTGTAGAGAAGTTGAATGTGGCAATTCTGCCAAAGCCGTAAAATACGGGCTGTTGGC
>NVUS02000358.1 GCA_002402005.2 OCS116 cluster bacterium
GGCGGTGATGCGCAGGGCGATCAATTATTCTCGATCGAAAACTTGATTGGCTCGGCTGGTGATGACACATTATTGGGCAATGTGGATGTGAACCGCATTGAAGGCGGTGTGGGTGCAGACCTGCTTGCTGGACTTGGCGGCGCAGATATTTTAGACGGCGGTGCGGGCAATGACACTGCGGATTATAGCGCCTCGGGCGCGTTGGTGCAGGTGAATTTAACCACTGGCACTGGTGTTGGCGGTGATGCGCAGGGTGATATTTTAAGCAATATTGAGAATTTAAAAGGCAGTGTTTATAGCGATATTTTAACTGGCAATAGTGCGGCTAACAATCTGATGGCGGCGGGTGGTAATGACACTTTGATTGGGCTTGGTGGGGCGGATACATTAGACGGTGGTGCGGGCATTGATTGGATTTCTTATATTGCCTCAGCGGCGGGAGTGAGTATCGATTTGGATGCTGGTACTGGGCTTGGTGGTGATGCTGAAGGCGATGTGATAAGTAATGTTGAAAATGTAATTGGCTCTAATTTAGCTGACAATTTACGCGGTGATGCGCAGAATAATGCGCTATCAGGCATGACGGGTGATGATGTGCTTGAAGGTGGTGCGGGGGCAGATGCTTTAGACGGCGGTGCGGGCATTGACACTGCATCTTATGCCAATGCAAGTGGTATTGTGGCTGTGGATTTAAGCACGGGTACGGGCAGTGTGGGCGAAGCCAATGGTGACACTTTTACTGACATTGAGAATTTAATTGGCTCGAGTTTTGCCGACAGTTTAACCGGCGATGCTGGGGTGAATGTGCTTACCGGTGGGGCGGGTGATGACTTGCTTAAGGGCGGTGCGGGTGCAGATATATTGCGCGGCGATGGTGGCATGGACAAAGCTGATTATAGCGGTTCGGCTGCGGGTGTGACGGTGAGTTTGACCAGTGGCACAGGCATCGGCGGTGATGCGCAAGGTGATATATTGAGCGACATTGAGGGGCTGATTGGCTCATCCAATGATGATGTTTTGATTGGTGATGCCGGCGCGAATGTGCTGCAAGCTGGTGCTGGAGATGACCGACTGGTCGGGCTAGCTGGTGGTGACACATTAGACGGTGGCGCGGGTGTGGATGCTGCGGATTATAGCGGCTCGGCGAATGGGGTGAATGTAAATTTAAACGCGGGATCGGCCAGTGGTGGTGACGCTGCTGGTGATACGCTGAGCAATATTGAGAACCTGATTGGGTCTGACTATGACGATGTTTTGACTGGTGATGGGGCGGCGAATGAATTATTGGCGGGGGCTGGTAATGACATTTTGGCGGGGCTTGCGGGGGCTGATCACTTAGACGGTGGTGCGGGTGTTGATGGGGTGGATTATAGCGCGTCCAATGCTGGGGTGACGATTGGCTTGGCAGCGGATACTGCCTCTGGTGGTCATGCGACGGGCGATGAATTAGACAATATTGAGAATGTGGTTGGCTCTAATTTTGCCGACAATATCACCGGTGATGCAGGGGTTAACAATATCAGCACGGGTGGTGGTAATGATATTTTGGTGGGGCTTGCCGGGGCAGATATTTTAGATGGCGGTGCGGGTGTTGATGCTGCGGATTATAGCGCATCGAGCGGCGGTGTGACGGTGAATTTAACCACAGGCACGGGCATTGGTGGTGATGCGGCGGGTGATGTGCTGAGTGACATTGAGAATGTGACCGGCTCGAACCAGAATGATATTTTAACCGGCACGATTGGGGTCAATAAACTGGTTGGTGGTGCAGGAGATGACCGTTTGGTCGGCTTATCTGGCGGCGATATCTTGGATGGTGGAGCTGGTGTTGATGTGATTGATTACAGCGCCTCGGCTGTCGGAGTGAATTTGAGCTTGACCACCGGCACGGGCAGTGCTGGTGACGCCAATGGTGATGTGATTAGTAATGTTGAAAATGTGCTTGGTTCTGGCTTTGATGATGTGATTGAAGGCAATGTTGATGCCAATGTTTTAACCGGCGGTGCGGGTGATGATGCTCTAAAAGGTGGCGCAGGTGCGGATAATTTACAAGGTGGTTTGGGCGTCGACACGGCGGATTATACCGGCTCGGCTGCTGGGGTGAATGTGAATTTAACCAGCGGCACAGGCACGGGTGGTGATGCGCAAGGTGATGTTTTGAGTGATGTTGAGAATGTCATTGGTTCTGCGCAGGCTGACGTTTTAACTGGTAGTGCAGCAGACAATGAGCTTGAAGGCAAAGCCGGCGATGACATATTAATCGGCCTTGGCGGTGCGGATATTTTGCGCGGTGGTAGTGACAATGATACGGCGGATTATTCGGCCTCTGGTACTGCGGTGAATGTGAGCCTTGATGGCAGTGCTGGCAGTGGCGGTGATGCGGCGGGTGATACGTTATTTGACATTGAAAACCTAACCGGTAGCGCCGGTAGCGATACGTTGATTGGTGACAATGGGGTGAATATATTGGTTGGCAATGCTGGTGATGACACATTACGTGGCGGTGCATTGGGTGACATTCTAACCGGTGGTGCGGGCAGTGATACGGCGGATTATACCGGCTCAGGCGCAGTGACTGCGAACCTTGCCAATAGTGGGTTGAACACTGGAGATGCGGCCAATGATGTTTATTCATCGATTGAGAATTTACGGGGTGGTGCCAATGGTGACAATCTGACTGGAGACAGTGGGGCGAACATTATTGATGGTGCGGCAGGTAATGATACGCTGATTGGCGGCCTAGGTGCGGACACATTGATTGGCGGTGCGGGCATTGATGTGGCAGATTATGACGCGTCACTAAGTGCGGTGACGGTGAGTTTGGCGTTGGGAACGGGCAGTGGCGGCGCTGCGGCGGGTGACAGTTTAAGCGGTGTTGAGAATTTAATTGGTTCGGATTTTGCCGACACTTTAACCGGTGATGCCAATGTGAATGACATTGAAGCCGGCGCGGGTGATGATACACTTGTCGGTTTGGGCGGTGCGGACATTTTGGATGGTGGTACGGGGAATGACACCGTTGATTATTCGGCTTCGGCCAATAGTGTCAATGTGAACTTGACCAGTAATGTCAACACTGGTGGTGATGCACAAGGTGATGATTTAATCTCTATCGAAAATATCACCGGCAGTGGCAATGCGGATGATTTGCGTGGCAATGCCGGGGTGAATGAGCTTATTGGCAATGCTGGGGATGACATTTTGGTAGGTTTTGCCGGTGCGGATATTTTGAATGGTGGCGCGGGCAATGATAGTGTGGATTACCGTGACAGTGTGGCGGGTGTGAATGTAAATATAGCCAGCAATACAGCCACCGGTGGTGATGCCCAAGGCGATAGTTTCAGTGCGATTGAAAATATCATTGGCTCGAATGTTGATGATGTGCTGACCGGCAATGCGGCTGCCAATATTCTGCGCGGCGAAGGTGGTGATGACACATTGGTGGGCGGGGCTGGTGCGGATAGCCTGATTGGTGGTGCGGGCCAAGATACAATTGATTATAGCGCATCGGGCGCAGTGAATGTGAATTTGGCCTCCGGCATTGGGATTGGTTCTGATGCGCAGGGTGATACCTATGCGGGCATTGAAAATGTAACCGGTTCGGCCAGTGCAGATATTATAACGGGTGACAGTGGCGCGAATGTTTTGGATGGTGGTGCCGGCGATGATAAATTGCATGGCGGCGATGGGGCTGATCAGCTGATTGGTGGCACGGGCACAGACACTGCAGATTATAGCGGTGCCAATGCGGTGACGGTGAATTTGGGCAATGCGGCGGCCAACGCCGGCCAAGCGGCGGGTGATACATTTAGCAGTGTTGAAAATATTATTGGTAGTGATGCTGGTGATGATTTAAGTGGTGATGGCAATGCCAACCGCATTGAAGCGGGCAGTGGTAATGACATATTGCATGGCGATTTGGGTGCAGATTATTTGGATGGCGGGGCAGGCACTGACTTGGCTGATTATAGTGCGGCGAGTGATGATTTGACCATTGGGTTGAATGGCGTTGCTGGTAGTGGCGGTTTGGCGGCGGGCGATCAATTATACAATATAGAAAATATTGATACCGGCAGTGGGGCAGATAACATTACGGGTAGCGGTAGTGCCAATGTGATTGATAGTGGTGCGGGTGATGATGTTATTTTGGGGCTTGGTGGCGCAGATATTATTGATGGTGGCAGCGGCAATGATACGGCCAGCTATGTGGGCAGTGATGCGGTAACCATTTCGCTAGATGGCAGTGCCGGTAGTGGTGGTGACGCCAGTGGTGATCAATTGACCAATATTGAAAACCTAACCGGTGGTGGCAATGCGGATGTGTTGATTGGTGATGCGGGTGCGAATATTTTGCGCGGCGGTGGCGGCGATGACTTGTTGCGTTCCGGCCTTGGGGCTGACCAGCTGTTTGGTGATGGCGGCAGTGATACGGCCGATTATTCGACTTCGAGCGCGGTGGTGGTGAATTTAAGTACCGATGTTTCCACCGGTGGTGACGCGGCGGGGGATACTTATACCAGCATTGAAAACATCATTGGCAGTGTGAATGCTGACAGTTTAACTGGCGACAATGCGATTAATAAAATAGAGGCCGGCGCGGGCAATGATGTGCTTTATGGGCTTGATGGTGATGATGAGCTTTATGGCCAAGGCGGTGATGACCGTTTATTTGGTGGTGCGGGGGCGGATAGAATTGATGGTGGGAGTGGGTCTGACACTGTTGATTATAGTGATTTGAGTGACAATTTGACGGTTGACATTAGCTCATTGGTCGGTGCGGCAGCGGGCGGTGATGCGTCTGGTGATCTGTTATATTCGATTGAGAATATTGTGACGGGTAGTGGGGCAGATACGATTATTGGCAGTGCTGGTGATAATGTGATTGAAGCCGGCGCGGGCAATGATATTTTGCGCGGCGGCGGCGGCGCTGATGTGCTGGATGGCGGCGCGGGTGTCGATGTGGCTGATTATAGCGGCAATGATGCGGTGACCGTGGACATGTTGAACCTTGCAAACAATACCGGCATTGCAGCGGGCGATACATTTATTGA
>NVUS02000359.1 GCA_002402005.2 OCS116 cluster bacterium
CAATATCACCAAATCGGCGTCTTTCACCGCCGTCGCCGCATCGTCTGTAATCACGTCACAAAGCTCAATTTCGGCGGCTCGTTTACGCACATCAGCACTCACATCATAACCCACCAAATTGGCGGCAATTTCGCGCTCTTTAATCACCCGCGTCAGCGAGCTACCCAATAGACCGAGGCCAATTATGCATATAGTTTCAAATTCAAATTTTTTCATATTTTTTTACGATTTTATAAAGGTCTCAAGCAGAGACAATACCAATTCATTCGCTTCATCACTACCAATCGTATATCGCAACGCATTGGGAATGTTGTAAGCCTCAAGTCTGCGCAATACAACGCCTTGAGAGCATAAATATCGGTCAGCTTCTTCGGCTGTTTTGCCAGTTTCGTCAAAATGAATCAGCATAAAGTTGGCATGTGTCGGCGTCACTTTAATGCCCAAGCCACTTAGCCGTTGGTCAATCACGCCCGCCCAACGATTGTTATGCGCTAACGACATTTTCACAAAATCATCGGCAAAAATAGCCGCCGCACCAGCTGTTTGCGCCGTTGCGTTAACATTAAACGGCCCTCTTATGCGGTTCAACACCGCAATAATGCCATCCGATGCGTAACACCAGCCAACCCGCAAAGCTGCCAAACCATAAAGTTTAGAGAAGGTGCGTGTCATAATCACATTGTCATTGGCTTCCACCAAATCCACACCATCATGATAATCATCAGCCAAACAAAATTCGGCATAAGCACTATCGACCACCAGTATAATGTCAGACCGCAAACCTTTATGCAGGCGGTTCAACTCACCCGCACCAATATAAGTACCAGTTGGGTTGCCCGGGTTGGCCAAATAAACCACTTTGGTTTTGTCCGTCACGCAATCCAATATGGCATCGACATCAACGGTATAATCAACCTCATCGGCCACCACCACAATGCCGCCATTGGCTTGAATCACATTTTTATAAACCAAAAATCCATATTCGCTAATGATGGCTTCATCACCCTCGGCAATATAGCCATTGGCAATCAATGTTAACAATTCGTCAGAGCCATTGCTGCAAACAATATTTTCGGCATTCAAGCCGTGCTTTTTGGCAATCGCATCACGCAATTTGGTTGATCCGGCATCAGGATATTCATGGATATTATTGGCCAAATTCACCACCGCATCCCGCGCTTCCTGCGGTGCACCATGTGGCGTTTCGTTAGAGGCTAAATGATATAATTTTTCCACGCCAGAAAATTGACCGCCGCCAGCTTTATAGGCGTTAATCTGCATAATTCCGGCTTTAGGAACCGGCGTTTTATTCACGTCACTCATCTCTTTACCACTCTATATTCCAATGCTCACACCTTGCCATATATACCAAGGAATGCCACCACAATATCATTTTTTACAAATATTTTTTTCATGTCTCGCCAACATTGGCTTTCTAGATTGGCAAATGCCTTCACCACACAATAAGTCTGCCCATCATGCGCAAAATGGCTATCCAGCGCAAAACCCGCTTGGCTCAACAACTCAGCCGCACGGCTTTCATCAACATTCACCACCAACATCGTATAATCATTGTCTACAGTTTTCAGCGGCGCGTGGCCAAGCACAAACATATCAGGCAGGCTCAAACCATAAGCTTCGCCATCATCCCAAAATGGTAAACGGACAAATATCTGGCAACCTTGGCCAACAATCGTTGCAAAAGCCGCAAGGCTTGCGCCATCAGCTGGCAGCAAAACAATGTCACTGGTCGGCGCTTTAACCCGCGCCAACATTTCAACCAATGTTTCGCATTCAACAATCTCAATCACCGTGCCATAAAAATAGCGCGCCACATCGCGGTGCAATGGCTCACCTTTTAAAACAAACACTTTAAACGGGCATTGCAAATGGCTAAAAGTCGCAATCATTTCCCGGAACATACGCTGCAAACTGGCCAGCGGCAAACAACCTTTATGGTTGGCACTAAACCGCCGAAACATCTCGATCTCACGGTCGGCATGCATGGCATTTACAATCGGGCCTTCGGCAGCTTTGGCATTTTGCACATTTTGCACCAGCTCGGCACGGCTCATCAATAACCGGTGAATCTCACTGTCAATCGCGTCAATTTTGCCACGGGTCTCAAGTAATGATATTTGTTTTTTATCGCTCATAATGGCAGCATCTTCTTCAATCTGGCTATATCTTAACAGTTTTTATCACTTTCATATGTGAACTGCAACATTATACAGCACAGATTCCATAAAAGAAATTGAATGAAACCATAAAAACTTTTGTATTTTAACTTAACCATTGTAAAGCTATAATACACAGAGTTTCAACATCAAGAAAATAGTATAGCCAATAAATTATGAACCAAGTTTCAGATATTTTCATAGACCCCGATCCGCTAAAGCTCGATTGCGGCGAAGCGCTAAACTACCAATTGTCTTACGAAACTTACGGCACATTAAATGCCGATAAAACCAACGCCATCCTCATTTGCCACGCCTTAACTGGCGATCAATATGTCGCCTCCACTAACCCCGTTACCAAAAAAGATGGCTGGTGGTCAAATATGGTCGGCGCAGGTTTGCCGATCGATACCGATAAATATTTCATCATTTGCGCCAATGTATTGGGCGGCTGTTTGGGCTCAACTGGCCCGGCCTCAACCAACCCCGAAACCGGCGAAATTTATGGGCTTAATTTCCCCTTCATCACCATATCCGATATGGTGCGCGCCCAAGCGCGGCTGATCAATCATTTCAACATTGGCACATTATTCTCGGTCATTGGTGGCTCAATGGGCGGCATGTTGGTGCTCGAATGGGCAGCAAATTATAAACATCGCCTACTTTGCGCCATTCCCATCGCCACCGGCTCACGGCATAGCTCGCAAAACATCGCCTTTCACGAGGTCGGCAGACAAGCCATCATGGCCGATCCAAATTGGCAAGGCGGTAATTATCACGCGCATGATGAAGCGCCCAGCAAAGGCCTCGCCGTGGCGCGCATGGCCGCGCACATCACCTATATGTCCGGCCAAAGCCTACATCAAAAATTCGGCCGCAATTTGCAAGATAGAGACAGTGTCAGCTTTGGCTTCGATGCCGATTTCCAAATCGAAAGCTATCTGCGCCATCAAGGCATGAGCTTTGTCGACCGCTTCGATGCCAATAGC
>NVUS02000036.1 GCA_002402005.2 OCS116 cluster bacterium
GGGAAAGTCTTGGTGATGGCTCGCATTTCAAGAATTGCATTCATTTGTTTTTCACTTTGAATATCAAAATAGACTGTCATTAAAATTATAGATAATGACAGCCCGATTCGTTAAGAGCTTTGCTCCAAACCCTATTATTTAATTTGGTCTCTCGTATAATAACCAGAACCAATCAGCACTTTTTCCCAATTTTCAACCGTGACGGGCAGCGGTGTTAACAGGAATGAAGGTACAATCTTCTTACCATTATCATAGGTTTTTGTATCATTGATTTTTGGCGTTTCACCTTTAAGCAATGCATCGACCATACCGACGGTTACGCCAGCAAGTGTACGTGTATCTTTAAAGATGGTCGAATATTGCTCGCCGGCAATCATTGATTTTACGGATTGAATTTCAGCATCTTGACCGGTTACGATGGGCATTTTTTCGCCATCTGAACCATAACCAATGCCTTTGAGTGAAGACAGAATGCCGATTGACAGGCCATCATAAGGAGCCAATGCGCCGTGCAATTTTTTGTCGGTATAATTGGCGCTAAGCAAATTGTCCATACGGGCTTGTGCCACGGCACCATCCCAACGCAATGTGCCAACTTTATCCATGCCCATTTGACCGGATTGAATGATAATGTCGCCGGAATCAATCATCGGTTGTAGCACTGACATCGCGCCATCATAGAAGAAGAAGGCGTTGTTATCATCTGGTGAACCACCAAATAACTCAACATTCCATGGTTTTTGATCGCCAAAACGTTGTTTAAGACCATTCACCAAGTTGGTGGCTTGCAGCACGCCGACTTTGAAATTATCGAATGTTGCATAATAATCAACATATTCTGAGCCTTTGATTAGACGATCATAAGCAATAACCTTAACGCCAGCAGCCGCAGCATTTTCAAGCACATTTGATAATGTTGTGCCGTCAATCGCGCCAATCACCAAAACATTCACGCCTTTGGTGATCATGTTTTCGATTTGTGCCAATTGGTTTGGAATGTCATCTTCTGCATATTGCAAATCGGTTGTGTAACCGGCTGCAGTGAATTGCTCGACCATGCTATTGCCATCTGCAATCCAACGTGCAGATGATTTGGTGGGCATTGAAATGCCGACTAGGCCTTCGGCTGCAGCCACAATTGGCGCCGCCATGAGCGATGTACTTACGGCAGCGGCCATAAGCAATTTGTTAAAAAGTTTCATTATTTCTCTCCCTTGAATTTGCGATCCAAAAATAACAGTCGCCATCTATTTTAGATAGATTATGATATTTGGGTCAAATTCATAATAAGCTTGTTGTTATATCAAATTGGATATATTAAGAATGATAAAATACGAGAAGGGGTGGGAAATGGTGAAAAAACCAATCAATATGGATGCTGTGCGTCAAGATAAGATGATTTCGCGCGGGCTTAAATTCAACCAATTAAAATTAATTTCTGCGCTGCATGAAACCAAGCAAATTAGCGCGGCGGCGGCTATATTGCATATTTCTCAGCCCTCAGCATCGCGCTTATTGGCCGAATTGGAAAAGGTGGTTGATCAGAAACTATACAGCCGAAACCCTCGTGGGATAACCCTTAACGAGGCGGGCGTGGTTTTTGCCAAACGAGCAAAGCAAATGTTGCGGCTGTTGGATGATACCAATCGAGAAGTGAAAGAGACCGGTTCTGGCGTGCGGGGTAGGGTAAATATTGGTGCGGTGACTGGCCCGGCTTTGGAAATGATTTTGCCATTTGTAAAAAAAACCCGGTTAGCACATCCGCATGTCGAATTGTCAATTGCGGTGGATACCAGCCCAAAATTGGCTGAAAGCATGTTGAATGGCCAGATGGATTTTTACATTGGCAGAATTACTGAGGAAATTGACCCGAGGCCGTTTCAGACAAAATTAATTGGCAAAGAGCCGTTTGTTTTGATTGTGCGAAAAGACCATCCACTAACCCGAAACATTCCCAAGACTGTGCAAGACTGCATTGGCTATGACTGGATATTGCAGCAGCCGGGCTCTTTGATGCGCCATGCGGTCGAGCGGTATTTTGCCGAGAACGGCTTTGATATGCCAACCCAAATTATAAACACTTCGAGTGTGATGATGACATTGGGCATCATCAGCCAATCAAATGCCGTTGCCCCGGTGGCGCGTTCGGTTGCGGAGTTTTATAGAAATTATGATGATGAAGGTTTTTCGAGCCGCATCACTCTGTTGCCGGTTGCTGAGGATTTGCATGTGTCTGACTATTCTTTGATCCGTATGGCAAATGTCGAATTGTCTCCGGCATCAAAACTGCTCTATGAAATGATGCAGGAGCAAATTGCCGGTTATACGGCCAGTTAAAATATTGTATTCTAATGGAATTCGACCTTTGACTAGATCAGAATATCTGTTATAAATAAGAGTTAAAACTGAATACACCAACAATATAGGCGGAAAATCACTTGAGCGATAAATTATTGGTTATAGATGTAGAAAATGGGCTTAGTGTATTGAAGGCGCTCGGTTCAGATTTGCGGATAAACATACTGAAAAACCTACATGCCAATGGGCCGCAAAACCTAAATGAAATTGCCGAAAGCCTTGGTATTGCTCAATCTACCATATCTTTGAACATCCAATCACTTGTCGATTCAAACTTAATTCGGGTGGAAACCAAAAAAGCGATTAAAGGCAATCAGAAAATCTGTTATGTAAACTTTTCGGAAATTCTGATTAAGTTTAAGCCAGAAGAACAAGTTTTAGATGCCAACATAATCGATGTGGTGATGCCGCTTGGTCTGTATACTAATCATGAGGTGACGGCGCCTTGTGGTCTATGCTCAACCGAAGGCATTATAGGCTTGCTGGATGTACCATCCACTTATTTAGACCCCGACCGTATGCGCACAGAATTGCTGTGGTTTACCAATGGGTTTGTCGAATATCAATTCCCCAATAATGCTCAATTTACCAATAAACAGGTTGAGGCTATAGAGTTTAACCTCGAGCTTAGCTCTGAAGTGCCTGGTACAAATTCCAATTGGCCATCGGATATTTTCCTCACTGTTAATGGCGTGCGCATTGGCACTTGGACCTCACCGGGTGATTTTGGTGACAAAAGAGGGGCGTTTACGCCTAGTTGGTGGAAAGAGGCCGGATCGCAATATGGCAAACGAAAAACCTGGCGCATCGGCCAAAATGGATCATATGTCGATGGAATCAGAATTTCTGATATTACCATTGAGGATTTAAATATTTCTGACCATCATTCTGTCCGCATGCGGATTGGGGTTGATGAAAGTGCGCAACACCCTGGTGGCATTAACATTTTTGGCAAAGGCTTTGGCAATTATAACCAAGACATTCTGATGCGTTTGCACACCAAATAATCAAATCATGTAAGAATATGCGCTTGACAGGCTAAATTTGTCACGCTATCAATATCATAATAGATGGTAAACATCATAAAAATGGATATTGATTAGGGGGGGCGACATGCACGCATCTGGCATTTTACATAAATTAAACAAAATTTCGAAAATTGACGACCGGCTTTATGGTTCTTTTTTAGAACATATGGGCCGCGCGGTTTACAGTGGAATTTATGAGCCAGATCATAAAACAGCCGATCAAAATGGCATGCGTGAAGATGTTTTGGCATTGGTCAAAGAGCTTAACGTGCCGGTGGTGCGCTACCCCGGTGGTAATTTTGTATCTGCCTATAATTGGGAAGATGGCATTGGCCCGAAACAGGATCGCCCGACGCGGTTAGACCTTGCTTGGCATACATCTGAGAGCAATCAAGTTGGCATTCATGAATTTGCTGATTGGGCAAAAAAAGCTGAAACGGATATAATGCTGGCGGTGAATCTTGGCTCTAAGGGTATGGATTCAGCGCGTAATTTATTGGAATATACCAATCATCCAGGTGGTTCTTATTGGAGTGATTTGCGCCGCGCAAATGGCCAGGAAGAACCATGGAATGTGAGGATGTGGTGCTTGGGCAACGAAATGGATGGCCCATGGCAAGTGGGGCAAAAAACCGCCGATGAATATGGCAGAATTGCCCGCGAAACCGCCAAAGCCATGCGGGCTTTTGATGGTGATTTAGAATTGGTGGTTTGCGGCTCATCAACACCCTATATGGTGACTTACCCGGCATGGGAGGCCACGGTTCTTGACCACACTTATGATGAAATAGACTTTATTTCTTTGCATATGTATTTTGAAAATGAAGCCAATGATACAGCAACATATTTGGCGCAAAATCATGAATTAGAGAAATATATTCATACAGTTGCTTCGGTCATTGAATTTATCAAAACCAAGAAACGTTCGAACAAACAAGTCTATATTTCATTTGATGAATGGAATGTTTGGTATCATTCCAAGCCGCAAGATAAGAAAATTCTTGAAGGCAATGCCGGTTGGCCACACGCGCCGGCCATTTTGGAAGATATTTATAATTTGGAAGATGTTTTGCAAGTGGCGTGCATTTTAAATACCTTCATTCGCCGTGCTGACATTGTGAAAATTGCTTGTATGGCGCAATTGGTAAATGTCATCGCTCCGATTATGACCAGCAAAGGTGGCGGCGCTTGGCGGCAAACTATTTTCTATCCGCTGCTTTTTGCCTCTAAATATGGCCGCGGCACGTCGATGAATGTGCAAGTTGATTGCCCGACTTATGATGTCGAAAAAATCAAAGACATTCCTTATTTAGACGTCTCAGCCGTTTATCAAGATGAGGATGAGACAATCAGCTTGTTTCTAGTCAATCGGCACGAAACACAGACCCTAAATTTCAATCTGTCTTTGGCTGGTTTTGGCGACATGCAAATTGTCGATCATCAGCTTATGGTGCATGACGATTTGCGCGCGGTGAATACCGAACAAAACCCCGACAATGTAATTCCCACCCCGGGTGACAATGCGGTTTTGGAAGGCGGAGTTTTAGACATTCCTCTTCCGCCGCATTCATTCCAAATGGTGCGTTTGGCCAAAGTCAGTAGCTAGTTTTGGATCATTAATTAGGCGACGAGAGAAACATAATGTCAGCAAGTATTGAAATTAAAAATGTAACCAAAAAATACGGCAATTTGACCGTGTTGGACAATCTGTCTTTGCACATTGCGGCCAATGAATTCATCGTATTTTTGGGCCCATCTGGCTGTGGTAAATCCACATTATTGCGCCTGATTGCCGGGTTGGAAACCCTCACTGAAGGTGAGATTCTGATTAATGGTGAGCGCATTGATACGCTGCCTCCGGGCGCGCGTGGCGTGGCTATGGTTTTTCAAAATTATGCGCTTTACCCGCATATGA
>NVUS02000360.1 GCA_002402005.2 OCS116 cluster bacterium
ACTGAGCAAATTGGTCAAAAAGGCACGAGTCCAAGCTGGTTTGCTGCCCTTGGGGATCAAAAAATTGGCCGTGCATTAAATGCCATGCATGCGGAAGTTACTCATCCTTGGACGGTCGCAAGCCTAGCGCATAGCGTGGGAATGTCACGTTCAGCCTTTGCTGCCAATTTCACCAATAAGCTAGGTAGACCACCGATGGAATATTTACTGCATTGGCGTATGCATTTGGCGAAAGATATATTGAACCGGGGCGTCACTATAACAGAGACTGCGGAACGGGTCGGCTACTCCTCCGCCAGTGCTTTCGGTGCTGCTTTTAAGCGCGTTACTGGACGCTCGCCGCGGCAGGTTTTGTTGTAAGCTCTGCCTTTATCTACGTCACCATATTCTATCTTCTACTCATAGAATATGTGCCGTCCTTGATGTGTAAAATGATGTGACTAGATGATTATTCAATTAGTCTTTGCTCAACAGTTTGACCATCTACAAAGGGCTGAACTTGGGTATAATATCACCTTGTCATCAAGGCTTACAACTACTTTGGCAAAAATGCGACGAAGGGACACGACCCATTAAAGCTTTGAACTTAATTGGTATGCATAATTAGTAAAACTGGAATGAGGCGCTCAAAAGCAAGCCCATAAATCAAATGAATTGATTTGTGGGCGGCGCAATTTACATTTTATCTATAAACCATGCTTCACGTATATCTAAAAACAATTCGTTCAAGTCGCAGGATTCATCGGTGCAAAGCCACGCAATGGCGCTTGCTATAACTTGAGTGCTGACCAAATCAGATTGTGCAATTTGGCTGACGGGGTTTAACTTTGAATCTCGAATAGCGGTCTGCATATTTGTGTCAGTTGGTGGAATGCCAAGGAAAAAGAATTTTACATCTTCGTTTTCAAGTTCTTTGGCGATCACCTGCGTCATCATACGAGCGGCGGCTTTTGAGCTGCAGTAACCGCTCCAGCCTTCCATCGGGGTTGTGGCAGCGCCAGTGCCAGCATTTACGATGGTGCCATTTGAAGCTAGCAATAAAGGCATGGCAGCGCGCATCATGCGGTGTATGCCCAAAACGTTGACTTCAAAAGCTAGTTTGAAATCATCGCTATCTATATTTAGTGAATGCCCAATTGGAGAAATCACTCCCGCATTATTGACCAAGGCATCTAGCTTGCCAGATTCACTTTTAATGGTCGCCATTGCCTTGTCAACTTGTTGTTGATTTGTAACATCGAGTGGCAAAATTGTTGCGCCATCTAATAAATTAGTCGCATCAGAGTCAATATTTCGGAAAACACCGGCGTAAACTTTTGCACCTCTATCAACCATAAACTTAACGGTTTCAGCCCCGATGCCGCTGCCCGCACCTGTAATTAAGATTGTCTTGTGACTTATGTTTTGAACATTGATTGGAGAAAGATTAAACATTTTTCTTGATTTTCCTTTTTATGATGTTAATAATTGGTCAGGCCAATTAATTGGTAATGCGAATATGAACTGGTGTCAAAGTTTTAATTTGCTGCAAGAGGGAATAATTAATGTCACGAATTTTACGGATACAGCCAATATATATTGCATATCCAGATGATAATGATTTTGGAAGCGTTAGACGCACAGTTTTGGTGCGGGTTGAAACAAGTGACGGCGTGGTCGGTTGGGGCGAAAGCATTGCCATGTGGCCAGAGGCTTGTAAAGCTGTGATGACTTTGATTGAAGAGGGGTTTTTGCCGCTTATAAAAAATGACCCCGCCAGTGAGATTGAAAAAATATGGAACAAAATGCGCCGCCATGCATTTTGGTATGGGGAAGGCGGCATTGCCTCTATGGCCATTGCGGGCATTGATATGGCTTTGTGGGACATTGCAGGCAAAGTTAAAAACAAACCCCTTTATGAATTGTTTGGTGGGCTTAAGCATGAACGGCTTTTGGCCAATGCGTCAAGCCATGTGAATAAAAAAGGTGAGGCTGCCTGTATTGATGAAGTGGTTGGCTTTTTTGAATTTGGTTTTAAATCGACTAAGCTTGGTTTTGCCAAAAAAGGTGATAGCCACATTGGTGATGATCCAGATACAGATGTGAGATTTATTAAAAACCTTCGTAAAGCATTGGGTGATGATGCGGAGATTTTGGTCGACATTGGCAACGGTGTGCGTTGGGATGTTGATACGGCAATTGACGTTGCCAACAGAATGGGCGAAAGCCGCATTGGTTGGTTTGAAGAACCACTGTACCCGACAGATGATGCCGGTTATCAAAAATTAGCCGCAAATACTGATGTGCGGATTGCAAGTGGCGAACGAGAATTTACTGAGGCGGGGTATCGCCGCCAAATGGAATATGTAAAAGCTGTTGAGGTTTATGGTGTTGACCCTGCGCGAGTTGAGGGCATAACGGGCTTTTTAAAGGTTGATGCTTTGGCAAGTAAACATGGCAAAGTGATTAACGCCCATGCTTGGTCAACCGCGATTACCAGTGCGGCCAGCCTGCATTTGTCACTGGCGTCAAGCAATACAGAGATATTTGAATTTAAACCATTTTCTGTTGTGGTTCAAGATGAATTGATTGCGGAGAAGATTTGGCACAAAGATGGCTGGGTTTACCCACCACAAGGTGTTGGGCTTGGCATAGAGGTTCAAGAAGATATTATTGGGAGGATTAAGCTATGACTAAAAAGAGGTTTGGACTTATTCAACCTAACGAAGCAGATATTTGTAAATCTGGCTTCTCAACACCGTGGGATGCCCCGATGGTGCCGCCGTTTCCGTTTGAGTTTCGCAATGCCGAGATTTTAACCATATATTGGCGCACTGACCCAGAAGCTATGGCATTTTTGTTGCCACCTCCGTTAGAACCTGTCGGAGACGTAGCTTGCGTTCATATATATAAAATGAACGATACGGACTGGCTTGGCCCTTATTACGAGGCAAACGTTATGTTTGGTGCTCGTTTGGGCGATCATCAAGGCGCATACTCCTCCTATCTTGCGCTTTCATCTGATGTTGGTGTATCCCACGGTCGCGAGGTTCATGGTCAGCCGAAAAAACACGGCAACCCATCTATTGAATTTGCAGGAGATTTAATTGTTGGGCGGGTCGAGCGCAACGGCATAGATGTCATCACTGGTACGATGGCTTATAAGCAAGAAAGAGTACAAGCCGATGAAATCTCGCCATATTTTGATTTTTCGACCAATTTAAACTTAAAGGCGATAGACCACATAACTGGCGAGCCTGCCATTCGACAAATCACCAGCCGTAAATTAACCGATGTAAAAGTGCATGAAGCATGGCGTGCTCCTGCCACTATGGAATTACGCCCCAATGCACAATTGCCAGTTTTTAGATTGCCAGTCATTGAACCATTAGAAGGTTATTTTTGGCGTGCTGATTTTACGTTGGTAAAAGGCGAAATAATTCACGATTATCTTAAGGAAGACAAATGACCAAACGTGTTGTTATAACGGATTATACTTTTCCGACCGTGGAATTAGAACAAGCAGCGGCAGAAATTGCTGGTGCTGAGTTTATTGCATGCCAGAGCAAAACGGACGAAGATGTGATTGCGGCGGTAAAAGGTGCCGATGTTGTGGCGGTGCAATTTGCACCCTTCACCAAAGATGCGATTGCGGCATTAAACCCCAATGCAACCATAATCAGATACGGTGTTGGTTATGATAATATTGACATTGTAGCTGCGGCAGAAGCCAATATCTCTATTGGATATGTGCCAGACTATTGTGCAGATGAAGTGGCCGATCATACAGTTGCATCTATTTTAACATTACTTCGCAAATTGCTTAAATTAGACAAATCGGTGCGCGAGGGCGAATGGGCTGCTGTGCAATATGCCCAACCGTTAAAACCATTTTTTGAAACAGTAATCGGCTTTTACGGTTTGGGGCAAATCGGCAATGCTGTTTTGCATCGCCTTAAGGGCTTTGGATTTAAATTTATCGTATCTGATCCGATGTTAGATGAAGCCACAGCGCAAAGTTTGGGCGTTCAGCTTTGCACAGCCGATGAGTTATTAAGACAAGCGGATTTGATCTCGTTACATGCACCCGCCACCGATGAGACAACTGGTTTTTTCAATCGCTTTCATTTTGCTATGATGCAGCCACATGCAATGATTGTGAATTCGGCGCGTGGGCAATTGGTGAATGAAACAGATTTAACCAATGCTCTTATAAATGGTGTCATTGCAGGGGCAGCACTTGATGTGTTTGAAGTGGAGCCGTTGCCTAAAACATCAAAACTATTAGATGCGCCTAACCTTTTGCTAACACCGCATGCTGCTTGGTATTCCGACTCGGCAATAAACCGTTTGCAAGGCTTGGTCGCGCAAGATATATCGCGCGCCTTAAACGGTGAAAAACCGCGCAAACCTATTCATACAATCAAACAAGAGGCATGATATGAAATTATTACGCGTGGGCGAAACCGGGGCTGAGAAGCCAGCCATTTTGGATAAAGATGGCAATATTCGTGATCTTTCTAGCCACATTTACGATATCGAAAATGATGCTTTGAGCGCAGCAAGCTTGGCTAAAATTAATGCACTTAATTTAAACGATCTGCCTATCATTGATAGCGATAGCCGCATTGGCGCATGTGTTGGCAATGTAGGGAAAATTATATGTGTTGGTCTTAATTTTGCCGATCATGCTGCTGAAACGGGTGCAGATATACCATCTGAACCAGTGTTGTTTTTTAAATCAACAACATCTATTTGCGGACCAAATGATGAAATTCTTATACCTAGAGGATCAGAGAAAACCGATTGGGAAGTTGAGCTAGCCGTTATCATTGGCAAAAAAGCCACTTATGTTGATGAGGCCGATGCGATGGATCATGTGGCTGGTTATGCGGTGATGAATGATTTATCGGAACGGGCGTTTCAACTTGAGCGCGGCACACAATGGAGCAAGGGCAAAAGCGCCGATACATTTGGGCCATTAGGGCCTTGGATGGTGACAAAAGATGAAATCACCGATCCGCAAAATTTGAATATGTGGTTGGATGTTGATGAACATCGTTATCAACAAGGCACGACCAAAACTATGGTTTTTGGTGTGGCTCATCTCATTCATTATATTTCACAATTTATGACTCTTATGCCGGGTGATGTTATTTCGACAGGCACGCCACCGGGCGTTGGTTTAGGGCAAAAGCCACCCATATATTTAAGAGTCGGACAAAAAATGTCGCTCGGTATTGAGGGACTTGGAGAACAACATCAACTGGTAGGAAAGGCATAAAAAGCAAACATAATTTAACGACGTAAATTCGTCATTTTTAAAAGAAGAGGGAGTAGAAATGAAAAGTTTAAAATTATTAGGGCTGGCATCGGCACTTTTGATGAGCAGTGTGAGTTTTGGCGCTGCTGATACAATCACACTAGAGAGTGGTAAAGACATTAATATGGTACTTTTGCCTAAATTCTTAGGAATTTTGGTATTCGATCAAGCCAATGATGGCGCACAAGAAGCCCATAAAGAGTTGAAAAACCCTGGTGAGCTGCTATTTGTTGGGCCAACACCAGAAAATTCTGTCGCGGGTCAAATTGAAATTATGACCACTTCGGCCACACAAGGCCAAGGTGCGGTCATGCTTTCAAATAATGCTGGCGATCAAATTGTACCATCTGCCAAAGCTGCACAAGCCGCTGGCACTAAAATTGTGACATGGGATAGCCCCATTCCAAGTGGTGAAGGCGAAGATGTATTTGTGGCGCAAGTTGATTTTGGCTCTATCGGCACAGTTATGGCCGATATGGCACATTCATTGCTAGATGGTTCTGGCCAAATGGCAGTGCTTTCGGCCACGCCTGATGCATCTAACCAAAATGCATGGATTGCTGCCATGAAAGAAGCGCTAAAAGGCGATAAATACGCCAAAATTGAGCTTGTTGATGTGGTTTATGGTAATGATCAAGCCGAAGTGAGCTATAATAGAGCGCTTGCCTTGGTTGATAAATACCCTGATCTTGGGGTGATTATGTCACCAACAACAGTGGGTATCCAAGCTGCTGCCAAAGCCATGCAAGATGAAGGCTTATGTGATCAGGTGAAAGTGTCTGGCCTTGGTTTGCCTGCTGAAATGCTGAGCTATACCTTGAACGGTTGCGCACCTGAATTTACCTTGTGGGACTTTAGAGACCTAGGATATCTGACTTATTACACCGCCTATGGCGTTGCATCTGGTCAGTTAAAAGGTGAGATTGGTGAAACATTCACCGCGGGTCGTATGGGTGACTATACCATTGAAGAAGACCCAGGTCGCCCTGGTTCTAAACGCATCTTGATGGGGCCATTTACAATCTACAACAAAGATAATGTAGAGGCCGCAGCAAAATAAAAATATGGAGGGCGGCAGATATTTGCCGCCCTTTGTTTAAATGGAATGATTAGAGATGCAAAAGCCAATTCTTGAGCTTATAAAAATTACAAAGATTTTTGGGCAAACCAAAGCTTTATCAAACATGTCATTAGCGCTTTACCCGGGTGAAGTTCACGCCATTGTGGGCGAAAATGGCGCTGGTAAATCGACAATGATAAAAATTATGACGGGTATTTACCAGCCTACTGAGGGGCAAATACGTGTCGATGGAAATGTGAGAACCATTTCGAATTCACAAATTGCACGCGAGGCGGGCGTTGCCGCTATATATCAAGAACCTATGGTGTTCCCCGATTTAAATGTGGCTGAGAATATTTTTATTTCGGCCACAAATGATGGCGCATGGCTAAACCCCAAACGCCAAAGGCAAAAAGCCAATGCGCTTATCGAACATATTGGTATGGCGTTAGATGTTGACCAAATTGCCAGTGGCTTAACATTGGCCGAACAACAGGCGGTTGAAATAGCGCGGGCGCTCAGTCAAGATGTGCGGGTTCTCATAATGGATGAGCCAACTGCATCGCTGTCGGAGCATGAAGCCACGCAGCTTCGCCAAATTGCTATCAACCTTGCCAAAGAAGGTGTTGCCGTGGTCTATATTTCTCATAGATTGGAAGAAATTTTTGAAATCGCTGATCGAGTGACGGTTATACGCGATGGTGAACATATTTCTACAAAATTGATAAAAGACGTGACATCAAACAGCATGATTTCCGAAATGGTTGGACGCGAAGTCGATAATTTTTTCGCCAAAGCCCCAACCACTAAAACTGATGAAATATTGCTAAAGGTAAGTAATTTAAGCCTTGATGGCGTTTTTGAAGACATTAATTTTGATTTACATAAGGGTGAAATTCTATGTTTTTCGGGCCTAATTGGCGCGCGAAGGACAGATGTGGCGTTGTCGCTATTTGGCGTCGCTTCGCATAGCTCTGGAAGCGTTATCTATAATGGCCAAGAGGTTAAGTTTGGTAGTCCACGCGAAGCGATGGACGCAAAAATAGCTTATGTGAGTGAAGACCGGAGGAAGTTTGGGTTGGCAATGCCGATGTCAATTCAGTCAAATATGAGTCTGGCGACATTAAAGAATTTTCTCAACAGGTTTGGTTTGTTGAAGGTTGATGAAGAACGTAAAATGGCGACGAATTTCAAACAGAAACTAAATATAAAAACTGAAAATGTTGAGCTTGAGGTGGGAATGTTATCTGGCGGTAATCAGCAAAAGGTTATGTTGGCCAAGTGGTTGAACATGAAACCTAATTTATTGATATTTGATGAACCGACGCGCGGTGTGGATGTTGGCGCCAAAGTTGAAGTGCATAATTTGATCCGAGAATTTGCTGCTGCGGGCGGTGCGGTTTTGGTGATCTCATCTGACTTGCCTGAAGTGTTGTCGCTTGGCGATCGTATATTGGTTATGCGTGAAGGGAAACAAATGGGCATTTTGTCAAATGAAGACTCAAACCAAGAAAAAATAATGGCGCTCGCAACGGGACAGAATATTCAGAAGGAAGCATCATAATGGTGGCATTGTTGACAAAAATAAACCCGCAACTTTTGCGTATTTTGGCACTATTAT
This sequence comes from OCS116 cluster bacterium, assembly GCA_002402005.2. Lineage (GTDB taxonomy): Bacteria > Pseudomonadota > Alphaproteobacteria > Rhizobiales > OSC116 > OCS116. The sequence goes on from NVUS02000360.1 coordinate 7,984, forward strand.
TGGTTTTTCTGACGGTATTGTTGTTTTTCTCGCTGGTGGTTCCGAATTATCTGAATGGCCGTTTGTTTAACCGCATTTCAAGTAGTGTGGCCATTATGGCATTGATTGCAACGGGGCAAACTTTGGTCATCATCACCCGTAATATTGACCTTTCAATTGGTTCTATTGTTGGGTTTGTGGCTTTTGCAACCGGTAGTATTGTTACCAATAATCCCGATTTAGGCCCTGTTGCTTTGGTGACTTACGCCATGTTATTGGGTGCTGGTTTTGGTGCTATTAATGGTGTTATTGTGGCTTATTTGAAAGTTCCTTCCATCATTGTTACTTTGGCCACCATGGCTTTGTTCCGCTCTGTGTTGGTCGAATATTCTAACGCAAAATCCATCACCACGTCTAATTTGCCCGATTGGTTGATTAGTTTTCCAAATACAGTGTTATGGCATTTTGGCAATATGCAATTTCGAGCCGCCTTTGTGGTGGCCATCGTCATTGTTATTGTGGTGCATATTTGCTTAAGCCGGTTGCGTGTGGCACGTAAATTATATGTGGTGGGTTCAAACCCCGAGGCGGCAGAAATGGTCGGCATAAATTCGAAGTTAGTGGTGTTTGTGGCGTTTATTTTAGCTGGTTCTTTGGCGGGGTTGGCAGGGTTTTTATTCTTGGCGCGCTTTGGTACCATTACAGTTGTGGCGGGACTGGGGCTAGAGTTGAAATCAGTTGCGGCTTCAGTGGTTGGTGGGGTGAATATTTTTGGCGGCTCGGGCACAGTGATTGGCGCGTTAATTGGCGCCATGCTGGTCGATTTAATTGATATGAGTTTGGTACGTTGGCAATTTGTAAGTGAGTTTTGGCGCGAAGCGGTGTTAGGTATATTGATTTTACTATCGGTGACCGCAGATGCCGTGTTGATGCGTAAATTAACCGCCATAAGGCAAAAGAGAAAAGGAGTGAGCGAATGAATATTTTAAAACAACTAAAAAGCTGGGAAGGCATATTATTGGCCGCGCTCATTGTCATTATTGTGGTGAATTCCATTCTGACACCGCAATTTTTAACGCTTTCAAACCAAATAAATTTATTTTCACTTTCAATTGAAAAAATAATCGTAGCTCTTATTATGACATTCATCATCATCAATGCCGAAATTGACCTTTCGGTGGGTTCGATGATGGGGCTTTCGGCCTGTGTATTTGGCTGGATGTTTTTAAATGGCGTGCCTGTGTGGTTGGCTTGTTTGCTGGCGATTGGCGTTGGCGGGCTTGGTGGTGCGTTGAACGGCTATTTTATTTCAAAGCTCGGTTTGCCCTCATTGGTGGTCACGTTGGCAACATTAATAGGTTTTCGGGGGCTGGCACGGGTTTTTGTTGAAGACCGTGGCATCACTGATTTTCCAGAATGGTTTGACAATTTGGGGCAGCAAGGCTTCATTGGCTCGATACCTTTTGCGATGATTTTTTTTGTTATCTTATTTATATTCTTATACGTAATTTTGCAAAAAAGTGGGTTCGGTCGCAAGACTTATATCATCGGCACAAATCGCGATGTTGCCGATTTTACTGGCATTGATACCGGGCGTCACAAATTATTGCTATTCATTGGCTCGGGTATGATTGCCGCTTGTGCGGGTTTGTTATATGCGGCACGTTTGGGCGCAGTGAGGGGCGATGCCGCGCTTGGTTTTGAGCTTGATATCATCACCATTGTTTTGCTTGGTGGGGTGAGTATTTTTGGTGGCACTGGTAATTTGATTGGCACATTGCTTGCTATATTAATTGTGCTAAACTTACGCAATGGCATGGCACTAATGAACATTACAGGGCATATACAAACGGGTGTCATTGGCATATTGCTGATCATTTCAGTCATAGCGCCCAACATCAATATTTCTAAATTCTTTGGCAAACGGCAGAAAACATCTTAAAAGGATAATATCATGTCAGAAAAAACTTCAATTTTTCAGATGGAACCACCCATTGAGCGCCAGTCAGTAGCTGAAATGGTGGCAACTCGAATATTAGAAATGGTATCATCTCAGGCTTTGAAGGCTGGTGATCAATTGCCACCTGAACGTGAACTGGCTGAAATGTTTAGCGTTTCACGCCCATCAGTTCGTGAGGCAATACGCGGTCTTTCCATTCTTGGCGTGGTCAAATCGCGTCAAGGGGGCGGGGCTTTTATTAGCAAATTGGATGGTGATGCCCTTTTGGGGCCGATTCGGTTTTTTCTTTCGCTCGAAAAAATGAACATTCGCGAATTATACGATGCGCGGGCTTTGATTGAAAGCGACGTTGCCCGCCGCGCTGCCGAGAATATTGACATTGGCCAATTAGAATTGCTTGAGAGCATTTTAGAACAACAGAAAAACACTTTAAATGATGCAAAAGCCTTTCGTTTGCTTGATTATAAATTCCATGAAATTATTTGGGTTGGTTCTAAAAATGTCTATTTAAAACGCATTGGCGAAAGCTTAAATTCGCTTGGTTTGGAAATAAGAAAGCGCGCCTCAGAAAATTCGAAAGTTTTGGAGCAAAGCTTAAAAGACCATCAAAACTTGTTGGATGCGTTGAAAGCCCGTGATGCCGAAAAGGCGGCGCGAGCGGCCGAAAAACATATGCATAATGTTTATCAATCTACATTGGCGCAAGAAGCCGAAGGGAATGAATAATGGGGGCAAGGTTAGCCATTGTTGGCGTTGGCTGGTGGGCCACATTTAACCACATTCCGACCATTGAAGCGATTGAACATGCCGATATTGTCGCCATTTGTGATTTGGATTCAGAAAAACTAAAAATTGTTGGCGCAGAATTTGGTATTTCTGCCCAATATACCGACATTACCGAAATGTTATCGAAAGAAAAGCTCGATGGTGTGCTCATCTCCACTCCACACATCTATCATACCGAAGCCGCTATATTGGCTTTAGAGGCAGGCTGTCATGTGTTGGTCGAAAAACCAATGGCTACCACAGCAAAGGACGGCACGGCAATTTATGAGGCCTCGAAATTCGCCAATAAACAAGTGTTGATTCCAACCGCTATGAATTTTGAAGACCATACCAAACAAGCCGTAGATTGGGTTGCCGCCAATGACATTGGCGATATACGCCATGTGGTCTGCCAAATGGGCTCAGCTCTGGCCGATTTGTTTAATGGCGAACCTATGTTGGAAACAGAAGATCATTTATTCCGCCCCCCCGCATCAACATGGGCTGACCCACAAAAATGTGGTGGATATGGCTGGGGGCAGATGTCACATTCATTGGCATGGTTGTTTTACGTAACAGACTTAACGCTTGAGAGCGTTTATTGTATGGACGGGAAATCGAGCACTGGCGTTGATTTATATGATGCGGCTGTGGCGCGGGCTAGCAATGGTGCAACGGTAGTCTTATCGGGTTCATCGACCGTACCCAAACACCGCGGCTTGCACTTGGAGGTGCGCCTATACGGCACCAAGGGTATGATTGTATTTGACACTGAACGTGCGCGGCTAGAAATGCACTTGCATGATGGAAATTATGAAATCGTGACTCTTTCGCAAGATGACGTTGCTTATGATGGTGCTTTACCTGTCCAAGCTTTTGCCGCACTTTGTAAAGGCGAGGCCGTGGTAAATGCCTCTAACGCCGAATGTGGCGCAAAAACTGTAGAAACATTGGACGCACTTTATCTTTCGGCTAAAAAAGGTGAACTTGTAAACATAGGAGCGGCAAGATGAAATTATCTCTAACATCTTGGTCACTACCGTCTTGCAACTTAAATGAAGTGGCGGCAATATCTAGGGCGCTTAGCATTCATGCCATTGATGTCGGTTTGTTTTATCGGTCGGCACTGGACAAACAACAAATACTTAATGACCCAACGAGCGCTGCTAAATATTTGTCTATGTTGGATATTGACATTCCAAACTATTATCATTTGTTCGGTGATGATTTGGCATCTAGAAACTTATCTTCATTGGATAGCTTTAATGACAATATGGTTGATTTGGAAAAAGTTCTAACCTTTGCCGATGCTGCAAATGTTGGTTCGGTATTTATATTGCCGGGCGTGATAAATCAAAATCAATCGCGTGAAGACGCGATGAATGTTTCTATCAACTCACTAAAACAGATGGTTGCGTTGGCAGATGGTTATAAAACTACATTATGTATAGAACCACACGTACATTCATATGCCGAAAGCCCAAAAATTGTGCAGCAATTGGTCGAAGAAACAGGCATAAAATTGGTTTTGGATTATGCGCATTTTGTCTGTTTGGGCTACCGACAAGAAGAAATTGACCCCTTGGCAAAACACGCAGCACATATACATTTGCGGCAAGCCAAAATGGGTGAATTGCAGACGAAGTTTGAATTGGGTACAATTAATTTTCCAGCGCTTTTTGGGCAATTGCGAGATGTTGGATATACGGGCACAATGGCAATTGAACCTGTTCACCAGACCTATATGAATACGTTATACGAAGATGTTATCACTGAAATAATTGCGCTTAGAGATTGTTATAACGAGTGGAAGGGGTAAATATAATGACTGCTTATGCATGGGTTTTAGAGGTAAGAACTGGATATGAAGATGAGTATAAAAAACGCCATGATGAAATATGGCCTGAAATGCTGGAGACATTGAAAACCGCAGGTATTCATAATTATAATATATTCAGGCACGGTTTAACTCTGTTTGGTTTTTTTGAAACCGAAGATTTAGAAGCTGCAAAGAGCCATCTCGCAAAATGCCCAACAAATGAGAAATGGGGAAAGTGGATGGATCCGATCATGAAAATTGACATAGACCCAACAACATCTTTTCCTTACCTTTTACCGCTTCAATTTCATATGGAATAATTGGTTGAGCGATGCGAGAGCCAATTGTTTTACCGCTGAAATTAGCTTTCTATGTGCGGTCTTATAATAAATGTTTGCTTGTGCGATTTGGTTTTAATTATATTGAAGTGTCTCATGGATGCGATCGAAAAATTCAACCAAGAATAATTGAGTAATGTATTATACTAGCTGGTGATTCAATTTAAAAATGATCTGTAATTTTTTTGATTTTAATAGCATTTAGCTGACATTTGGTGTGGCTCATAAAAACAATCGAATAGTGAAAAAGATGATGGAAGAATGGAAAACCGACCCGATTGAAATTAGAAGCTATCCAGTTTGTCGTAAAAGATAAACCTCAGGGTATTTCTGGCTTTGTAAGGCTATCTTTTTAACCATATTTTGCCTTCTACTTGTAGAATGTGTGCCATCCTTGATGTGTTAAATGATTATTCAACTAATCTCTGCTCAACAGTTTGGCCATCTACAAGAGCTGAGCTTGGGTATAATATCACTTTGTCATCAAGCTTTAAGCCTTCTAGCAATTGCGCATCGCTGCCATTATTGTAACCAATTTTGACCAACCCCTTGCTGGCCACTCCATCGATAATTTTAAACACTGCCCAATCTCGACCCTCTCTAAATAAGGCACTTGAAGGCAGGGTTAAAACTTGTTCATCTTGCCAAATGACGATTTTTACTTCAACTCTAAAGCCGTGGCCTAAATTTATATCTTGTTCAATCGGTGCGTCAAATTGAATGACGATTTTAACCCGTTGCTCCTCAACTCCCAGCGCTGAATATTTGGTGTAACCCCAAGGGTCAATGCGTTCTACGCTGCCAGATAGGGCTTTGTCACCCCCCCAATTGTCAATGATAACGCGGTTGCCGACATTTATTTTTACGGCATCAGTAGAAAGCAATTCAGCAACAATTTCTAGCCCTTCATTGACATCTCCAATTTCTAAAATTGGGGCACCTGCGGGCAGGGTGATTTCGCTTAATTGCATAAGGCGCAACACGCGGCCAGAAATGGGGGCGGTTATAGGTATTGTTGGTTGGTCCGAGGTGGGGGTGTCTTTGGGGTTGCTAAAATCATTAAAGCTCATCAGTAAAGCGCGGTTATTGGTAAGGTCGGCTTCGCGCATTGAAATGGAGGCTTGTGCGGAGTTTAATATGGCCACTGAAGCGCGTAAATTTTGTGCAGCTCTATCGAGTGCCACTTGGCTAATGACGCCACTTTCAAATAGGCGTTTTGAGCGTTCAACTTCTTGCTCAACCAAATCTCTATCAATCATGGCTTTGTTTAAATCGGCACGTGCCAAACGCAATGCAGCTTCTGCGGCGCTCACCGCGGCATTGGCTTGCTCGGTGGTGCGGACATCTAATGCTGATGGGTTGGTCGGCAACATGCGCGCAACGACGGATTGATTGCCAATGACAATGTCGCCAGGTTCTATATCGACCCTCAAGAGACGACCCGCAATGGGGGTGGAGACTACATAAGCCTCACGTACGCGGGTTTTGGCTTCTTCATCAATGGAGATGAGCATTGGCTTTTGCACCACTTGGCCGATGTCGACTTTCATCGGTTTTGGCCAAAATGAATAGGTGATGGCTGTGATGACTAGCAAAGCGATGAGTGATAACATCCATGAACGGGTTTTTCTAGCCATTATTTTAATCCTGTGTTTTGAGTGCGGCGACTAAGTCAATATTGTCGATATTGCGTTTGACTAGCCAGCCAGAGAATATGGCGGCAACAATGACAGCAAGTGCCGCCGTGCCAAAAGCTTCAGGCACAATATTTGTGGGTATTTTATATAAATCGGTACTAAAGGCTTGGGCAGCGGCAAATGATAAATAATAGCCTAATACAGAGCCAATGGGCAAAGCAATGAGGGTGATTAAGCCCAATTCTCCCAATAATACATAGGCGGTTTCGCCTTTGCTAAAGCCGATGGTTCGAATGCATGCCAAATCTCTCTCGCGTTCGGCAAAAGCAATTTTGGCACTGTTAAATACAATGCCAAATGTAATGACAAAGGCCACGGCGGCCATGACAAAACGCATGGCACCTGCGCCGCTATCCATAATGGTTTGAAACGCCTGCTTGGCTTCGCTGGCGAGGCTCACACCTGCCACTTGCGACATGTTTTTTAGGGTTTTATATATGGCGGCTTGTTTGGCGCTATCAATTTTAAGAAAAGCCCCTGACACACGGTTGGGCTGTTTTAGGGCGGTGTTTAATTTATCTAATTGCATATATATAGGCGAGCCGATTAAAGTCTCGGTAATGCCGACAACAGGTATATGCAGCACGGGTTTTATGCCTTCACGTACATTGACGGTTAAAAAATCACCTGCCTTAATGTGCAATTTTTTAGCTATGGCTGAAGCGATGATAATGCCATCATCACGTATGCTCATCGGCTTGTAATCGGGGTCAACCGCGCGGTTGAGTTCGGGGTTGGTTAGCAAACCGCTGACTGCGCCTTTGTGAGTATAAAGGCCATTTTGCAAAATAACCGGCACGTTGCGAATGGGTTCGACCATTTGCACACCATCGATTGATTGCAATTCAAATATGGTTTTGCTTGAAAGTGGGGCGACGAAACTTACCGTGATATCGCTGCGGTCAATCACCCCGAAACTAATTTCTATTGTGTCATCAAATGAGGCCATAATGCCAATCATTGCGACGGTTAGCGACATGCCTGCGGCAATGGCGATAACCGCACCTGCCGCACGGCCAGGCTGGCGCATTAAGGTGCGGATGATCATGCGGGTTGGTTGATCTAATAATTTTTTAAGAAAAGCACCGAATTTTTTTGAGCGACTAAAATCTGGTGGGGTGGCAGCACGCATGGCCACTGCAGGTGATAACTTGAAAATACCTCTAAGTACAAATACGCCGCCTAAAGTGGCAGTGATGACGCTGATGATAAGGCCTACGATGATGGTCGCCG
>NVUS02000361.1 GCA_002402005.2 OCS116 cluster bacterium
AAAAATCAAAGAAAGCGATGATGAATATTTTGTTACGCCGATTTAAATCGGTAATTCTATTTAAAATTCTACTATTCATGAACTCAAGACCAAACAATTCCCCATTAGACCTTTATACAGGTATTTGAGTAAAATTTAAACGCTAATCTAAATTGCCTGTGTCTTTTGGGGGTAACCCGGTGGCTTTTTGCATAATTTCCGCAATGGCGTGGGTGGTTTTTTGCATTTCTTCGTCGGTTAAAGTGGGGTGAACCACAAACATAATGCTGGTTTCGCCCAATTGTTTGGCCATTGGCAAACGCTGTTCGGGGCGGTAATTTGTATTGTCAAAGGCTTTTTCTAAATAAACTTCACTACACGAGCCTTGCAGGCAAGGCACACCCAATTGGTTGATGGCTTCGACAATTTTATCGCGGCTCCAGCCGGCGGCCAAATGTTCAGGCCGGATGAAAACATAATGTTTATATTGGGCATGTTGTATATTTTTTGGCACATCAACCAAACGCAAGGCGTTAAAATTGGCGCAAGCGGCATCGATTAAAGTGGCATTTTTTTGGCGTTTCTTTGTCCATTGTGGCATGCGGGTTAGTTGGATGCGGCCAATGGCGGATTGCATTTCAGTTAAGCGCCAATTGGTGCCAAAATTTTCATGTAACCATCTAAAGCCAGGTTCATGCTTGGTATTGTAAACTGCGTCATAAGATTTGCCATGGTCTTTATAGGCCCACATTTTTTTCCACAATGTTTCGTCATTGGTGGTGACCATGCCGCCTTCGCCGCCGGTGGTCATAATTTTATCTTGGCAGAATGACCAAGCGCCAATGTGGCCAAAACTGCCGACTGATTGCCCGTCAATTGTGGTGCCATGGGCTTGGGCGCAGTCTTCAATCACCAGAAGATTGTGTTTTTTGGCATAAGCCATTATGGCCGGCATGTCGCATGGAAAGCCCGCCAAATGCACGCAAAGGATGACCCGGGTTTTGCTGGTTTTCACCGCATTGATTGTATCGACGGTGATGTTTTGGCTGTTGGCATCCACATCGGCAAATACCGGCGTGGCGCCACTGGTGACGATGGAGCTGGCCGAGGCCAAAAAGGTGCGTGAGGTGACAATCACTTCATCGCCCGGCTGTATATCAAGCGCCACCAACGCCAAATCCAACGCCAATGTGCCATTGGCCAAGGCCACAGCATATTTACAATCGGCAAAGGTTGCAAATTCTTTTTCGAACTCACGGCCTTCTTGGCCGGTCCAATAATTGACTTTATTGGATAGCAAAACTTCAGAAACTTTATCGGCCTCTTGCTGGGTAAAGGACGGCCATGGTGAAAAAGCGGTGTTTAGCATATTAACCTCTTATGGTTTTGCGGATATAATTCAGGTCTTTAACGAATGAAAGGCTTTGCGCATAATGTTTATTTATCTTCACTTTATCAGGCCAGATGACGTTGTCATTATATTTTTTTGGGTCTGATTGTTCGGCCAAAATGGCTTCTTCGTCTTTATATTTTAACGAGGCTGGGCCGGTGATGCCGGGTTTGATGCTCAGCACGATGCGGTCATCGCCCTCAAGCTTATCGGCATAACCGGCTACATCCGGGCGCGGGCCGACCAAGCTCATTTGGCCAATCAAAACATTCCACAATTGGGGCAATTCATCGATTTTTGTATTGCGAAAAAACGCCCCAGACTTGGTGATACGCACATCATTGGCCGCAGTTATAGTGGTGTTAACATTGGTAACATGGCGCATGGTTTTGATTTTGACCACATGGAAGCTTTTGGCATTTTTACCAATTCTAGTTTGGAAGAAAAACCCGTTAGATCGGGTGTCGATAGACGCAACAAGCCAAGCAATGATGATGATCGGGCTTAAAAACAACAGGCCCAAACCTGCGGATATACGGTCAAATGCATTTTTCCCAAACAATCGGTACATTTATAACCTTTTTTTAATGGCGTTAAAGGCGTAGAAAGCAAAATAATAGGCCGATGGAAGGAAGCCCAAATCTTGAACGTTATAATAAACATTCCATACACTTTTGGCAGCTTTAATTTTATTGGCCGAAATTGAATTATTGAGCAGCCGATATTGCATCAAAACCTTGTCCAATCCATAGGCTTTGTGGCCGGATTTTAACAAATCAATCAATAGATTGGTATCTTGGCAAGCGCGCAAATCGGCAAATTTAAATTCATGACCCACCAAATCACGGTCAATAATGGTGGTCGAAAAACCGATAATGGTATTTTTTAAAAATTGCACCAATGTTAGGCTGCTAACCACCGGCATAATGTGGTTTTTCAACATGCCATCGGCATCCATCAATTCATAAGCGGTGAAAGAAATCGGACGATTATGGGCGCTCATAAATTCGATTTGCAGCGCCAACTTATCTTTATGCCAAATGTCGTCACTATCCAAAAAAGCAATATACCGGCCGGTTGCATGTTCAAGCGCTTTGTTACGCGCCATCGCTGCCCCACCATTTTTAGCCAATTTAATCAACTTAATGCGCCCATCTTGCTCAGCATATTTCTCAATCACTGCAATGCTGTCATCGGTTGAGGCATCATCAACAATGATCATTTCCCAATTTTCATAAGCTTGCGCCAACACAGAATCAATCGTGTCTGCAACAAATTTTTGGCAGTTATACGAAGGGGTGATTATCGACACTAAGTCATTCATATGGGTCTCTATTCGCCTTTCAATCAAGGCCAGTTGATTATAGTTTGTTTTGGTTTTCGATATACCAATCAATGGTTTGCTTTAGACCTGTGGCAAAATCTATTGAGGGTTGCCATTTTAGCAATTCTTTGCCTTTGGTGCCATCAACGGTTTTATACGGTGCGCCGTCAGCTTTGCTGGTGTCAAAATGTAAATCGCCTTCAAAACCCGTTACGGCTTTGATTTGCAATGCCATGTCTTTAATGGTGATGCCGGAGGCGACGCCAATGTTAATCGGCTCTATGGTGGCTTCAATTTCAAGGGCAGTTATCATCGCCTGTGCGCCGTCATCAATGTGCAACCATTCGCGCACCGGTGTGCCAGTGCCCCATACAATCACTTGTTTTGCGCCTTGTTGTTTGGCTTTGACAAATTTCATCACCAAAGCACCCAGTGCGTGTGAACGCTCTTCTTCAAAATGATCTTCAGGGCCGTACATGTTGGAGAGGATGATGTTGATAATGTCCATGCCATACTGCTTGTGATAAGCCCATGCGCCCATCCACACCGCTTTGCGGGCGAAGCCATAAACCATAACTGATTCATGCATCGGGCCATCCCACCATTCATCTTCTTTAAACAGCGTTGCGTCACCCGGATAAGTGCAGTTGGAGATGGGGTTGACGATGCGTTTGATGCCAATTTTTTGCGCCGCTTCGTAAATATTGCTGATGATTTTTAAATTGTTAGAGAATAATTCGACCGGGTGCTTCATGCCAAATTGAATGCCACCGACAAATGAAGCGCAATTGAGAATATAGGTTGGTTTGACCCGCTCGAAAAGCTCAATCGTGGCTTGTAAGTCCTGCAAATCTGTACCCAGACTTAGCGATGATTTTTCAAATTCAACATTGTCTGCCGATAATTTCCTGCAAACTCGTTTGCCCAAAAAACCTGTCGCGCCTAAAACTAATATCATGTTCAATCCTATATATTTTCGAGTTTGCTGACAATAATGTCTAACGTAAATTTCTGGCTATTGTCTATTGCAGCTTGGCTTAAGCCATCATAATGCGCAGGGCTGGCCATCGAGGCTTTGAATATATCGGCCAGTTCCGCCGGATTGCCAAAAAGCTGGCTGGAGGAGGCAATCTCGGGTAAAATGGCAAATGGTTTGTTGATGATGAGCGGTTTGCCATAGGCAATGGCTTGGGCATCAACGCCAGTGTCTTTGGTCACGCCATATATTTCTTGGTTATATTTATCCTGATAATCAATGGCCAAAATGCCTATAATATAGTGAGCATTTTTTAACTGGCCGTCAAATTCTTCGGTCGGGATGAATTTATCATAAATTGTCAATGAATCACCAATTTCAGATTTCCATTGATTGCAAAATTTAACATCTACTGGATTGGATGGGCGCCCCAAAAGAACAATTTTTACATTTTCAAGCTCTTGCGGGGTTAGCAATGCAGTGGCTTGCCGAATTTGGTTTAAGTCTTTTTTATTGGTATCGACCGCACCGGGGATAAGATAAGTTAACGGCGTTTGAAATTTGGGTGAGCTGAGGTTGTCTTCGGCCAATTTATAGGGAATGATGTTGATACATTTGTCAGTATATTGCGCCAAATGGGCTTTTATATTGGCATTGGCGACAAAAATTTGGAAAGCATTTTTAAGCAAATATTTTTTGATATAATGAGTGATTAAGCGAATGGTTTTGACCCCAAAACCACCCTGATGGTTGGAATATTTAAGCCAAGAATTAGAGCTGCGGATGTAATAAATATTTTTTGCAATGAATAGATTCATGATAAACAGCAAAACAACATTGCGCGCTGCAATGGTCGGATAAACCACAATGTCATGTTTTTTAACATTGCTTATAAATTTAAACAATTTACCCAAGCTTGGAACGAGAATTACATCTTTGGCCATTAAAAATTCATTATTGGCGACGCGCTGTGCGGTGCGTGGGCCCAAACACAGCGACACTTCATAATCGAGCCGATTCAATATATTATAGGTGGTGATCAAAGCTTCTTCGGCATGCAAGCTACTTGTATTTTCGAAGATGTAAATTCTACTCATTGAGGGGCTTTCTCAAAGCCAAACCCAGCTTGTTGTAAGAAAACTTGCTTTTGCATTTCTCTGACATCGCCTTTAATCATATCTTCTATCAATGCCGCCAAATCATATTTCGGCACCCATTTTAAGATGGTTTTGGCTTTAGTGGCATCACCAATTAGCAATTCAACTTCTGTCGGGCGGAAGTATTTTGCATCAACTTCAACGATGCATCGGCCAATTTCCAATTGATATTCTGGGTTGTTGCAGGCTTTTATATAGCCTTTTTCTTCAGCACCAGTGCCTTTAAATTCAACCTCTACGCCTAGTTCGGCAAAGGCTAATTTTACAAATTCGCGCACTTCGGTGGTTACGCCGGTGGCGATCACCCAATCTTCGGCTTTGTCATGCTGTAAAATAAGCCACATCATCTCGACATAATCTTTGGCATGGCCCCAATCGCGTTGGGCGCTTAAATTGCCCAGATATAATTTATCTTGCAAACCCATGGCTATTTTGGCCACAGCGCGGGTGATTTTGCGGGTTACAAATGTTTCGCCACGGCGTGGGCTTTCATGGTTAAACAATATGCCGTTACAGGCAAATATATCATAAGCTTCGCGATAGTTAACGGTGATCCAATATGCATACATTTTGGCCACAGCATAGGGGCTTCTGGGGTAGAAAGGCGTGGTCTCTTTTTGCGGCACTTCTTGCACCAGACCAAATAATTCGCTGGTGCTAGCTTGGTAGACCCGGGTCTTTTTTTCCAAACCTAGCAACCTTATGGCTTCTAGAATTCGCAACGTGCCGATGCCATCAGCATTGGCGGTATATTCGGGGGTATCAAAACTAACATGCACATGGCTCATGGCGGCCAGATTGTAAATTTCATCGGGTTGAATTTTTTGGATCAAGCGGGTTAAATTCATGCTGTCGGTCATATCACCATAATGCATAAAGAAAGATACATTCTCTTCATGCTCATCTTTGAACAAATGATCAACCCGATCGGTATTGAAAGACGAGGAACGACGCTTTATGCCATGCACAATGTAATTTTTTTCGAGCAAAAACTCAGCAAGATACGAACCGTCTTGACCGGTTATGCCGGTGATAAGCGCTATTTTTTGTTGCGTCATTATATTGTCTTTCTAATTATGCCCGAAGAAGAGATAGCCTCTAGAACTGCTGAATATTAGCACAGGAAGTGAAAATGTAAGCAATAAACCAATTCTAAAAGCCGCTTTCCTAGGGTTTTTAACTGAGATGGAATATATATACAGGTCTGTCAATACAAAAACCAAAAAATACATACCCATTCGCTCGGCTGTCGCCCCAACTTTAAGGGTGATTAGGCCCACGAATAGCACAGCACCAATATAGAGGCTGGGGAATTTGGCAATGAATTGTAAGGGTCTGAATTTGTTTTTGGCAAAATAAACAATAAAGCCAACGATGAATAATGCAAAATAGAAAAGACTTAAATCCAAACCGGTATTGTGGCCAGATTTAACACCAGCGGCGATGGAAAGCAAAAAGCAGAACATTATGGCCACCACAGTGGCAACAGCGATGCGAGATTTTAAGTTGAAATTCAACAAATGTTTGATGATGAAAAACGGCAACATTAACAATGCAGTGTTGTGCATAAGAATGGCGATTAACAATAGCATATTGGATTTTTTGGCCGATCGAGATCGGATTATATAGGCATATAACGAGAATATTTCGGCAAATAATTGGCGGTAGATATTCTCGTAGCCAAAGAATAAGGGAAAACTGGTGAACAGGATGATGATCAGCCCAAAGTCCTTATTGCCATGGGTTTTGTGAATTTCTTTTTGGGTTTTGAACAAAATATATAACCACAAAACATCCATCAATATAAAGGTGATGATTTCACTATTTATAAGCTGGTACAGATAATAGCTAATTGAGAAATAGGCAATCTCGCGGTAGAAACGAATGCCGTCAACGGCTTTTAAATAGCGATAATAAGTTTCAAAATCTTCACCGCGCGGGTCTAGCCGCATGGCGATGATAAAGCCGATTAGAAACAGGATATATACAACCAAGACAATGCGCGAGGCGGACAGCAAATAAAAGCTGCCAATGGCGATGAGACCTATAAATAATATAAAATCGGCTGTCATTTAGCGTCTCGAATTCGGTTGCTGGTTTAACCAATTGATTTCAGTTCAGCCACATTGTCAATATATTCTATGGGTTTGTCTGCCAGCTTGTTCAGATAATCCCGAAGGTGGTGTTTTACCTCTATATCAACAAATTCAAACAACTCCAAGAGGCAATATTTATGCTGATGTTCTATTGTGGCAATGGCGGTGCTATCAATGCCCAAAATAACCGAAAAACCATCTAGATTGATAAGCTCTGCTGGCACATAGGCTTCAATCATTGTGGTTTGATAATGGCTTATCATGTCGCTGGCGCCAATGCGTGGGTGGGGTTTGATATATATCGAATATTGCGGGCTTATCTGCTCAAATATTTGGCGCAAATCGTTATTATAGTGTTGAAACCGTGGGTCATTTGCACCGTTGGATTCCATCAATAACAGGCTTGGCTGGTCATCGCTATTTTTGACTTCATATTCAAACCGTGCAAGCTGGCCTTTGCTTATGTGCGGAACGGGGATTTGGGCACAATTGTCTCTATCGGGCAATTGATATTGATAAATGACATTTTCCATATGTTGAAAGAATTTAAATTTTACCCCCAGAATGGCCGACATGATTGCTGTTTTCAGTTTGGCGCTGGTTGAATGTATCGCCGGGCCATCAATCTGATAGAGGTCAATAAAATTAATCTGGTTGGTTTTGGAA
>NVUS02000362.1 GCA_002402005.2 OCS116 cluster bacterium
AAATATATTCTTTTTTGCTATTTTTGCCAGTCCGTTTCCAGCCGCCACCAATTTCAGTTTGGTTGTCAGAATAAATTCTGAAGTCGGGTTGGGCTGCTTTTTCTTTGCGTTCATTTGGAATGATGCTGATTTGATTTCTCATATTCATCATTGATAATGTGCCTTTAAATACGCCATCTTCAACTTGTGTTACATATCCAATTGCTTGTGCCATTTTTGTATCTCCTTGTGTTTTGCAAGTCGTTCATCGTCTTGCTATGCGCGATCGTTGGGGCGTGCGAATAACAATTAAACCCGAAGGGCGAGCCTTAGCGGAGACTACCAGAATGAATTTTTTTGGCTACGAAGTAGCGTACGCGAGGAGACCTTTAGGTTGGGGAAAAAAGTTTATTCTGGTGGTTTTAACTGTTATTCGCTCGTCGCAGACATAGGAGCAAAGCAAGACGATAAATGACTTGCATAGCGGCAACTTGGAGAGGCAAAAATGGCACAAGCAATTGGTTAAGGCAAGTTGTGTGCGGGAATTTATATGTTGTGTCTGCAATGATGAATATGAGAAATCAAATCACCCTTGCTCCAACAAATGCAATAGAATTGCTCAAATACTGACTGTTTTATTCTGACAATCAAACTGAAATTGGTAGCCTTGGATGCTGATCGACAAGATGGAAATTCTGTATTTTCTATTGTTTGCGGTTCTTTTTGCCTAATAATTTGCCAATTTAGGTAAAGCCGCAGGCCAAGATGATGAATCTCTAATGGCCATACTTTGGAATCCAATTCAATAGAAAACAGCCCTCGCATCTTCGGATGCGGGGGTAATTTTTGGCTTATTTCTGAATCGACCAATAACCATCCAACAGATAGCCACTGGTGAATCCTTCACTTATGAGACGCGCTATTTCAATTAGTAACTGGGGCAACTCTTCAATTTCAACGTCAATTTCGATGGTCATTTTATATTCCTTTGTTAAAAAATCAAAAAGCCGCCTAACCATTTTGGTTAGGCGGCCTCTCGGCGGAGAACCTTTATTGTTTATTTTGTTAATTCTTCGGCTAATTTTGCATTGTCTGACAAATCCCCTGCCCCAGATTTGGTATAAGACTGGAATGGGAATTTCATATAATTTGGCATCCAATCAAGTACGCGTTCGCGACCTGTGCCTGTCAGAAAATCATCAATTATTTTCTTCTGTATTCTGGCGGTTGAAGTGACATTACCGTCTGCAACTTCTTTGCCACCAATGTCAGAAACCATTGCATTGATTGCATTTTTGTTTCGAATGAGGTCAAAGAAATGACCTTCGGGTTGCCAAAAATCCCACATATTCACTTTGAACTCATTGCCCAAAACTTCGGTCATTGAGGTATTTGACTCCATTGTTTCGGCCATGACGAAAGTCATTATACGCAAAACATCTTCGTCAGAAAGCGTTTGTAAGGTTTGAAACACATTAATGGCTTCATAAGATAAATTGTTGGTACAAGTTTCAATTCCTTCATCGGTCGGCCAATTTAGCAGTTTGAAAACTTCGTCACGTTCTTTGAAGAAAGCCTTTTGAGCAATTGATTCATCAATACTTTGACTTGTTTCTATTTTGTCTGCGCGTTGTGGATTTGGATTCACCTTCCAATGATACGCGCCACAAATGGCATGAGCCACCATGAGACGTAGCGCAACATTTGGACGTTTAAACAAAGAAACCCTGACAGCATTATGACGATGTAAGGCAACATAATTTTGCGCTGCCTTGGTGAGTTCGGGTTTACTTACAGGTTCGGTATTATTATCTTTGTTTTGTAATCTGCGCTCCCTGCGGTTAAATTCTTCTGTGGTAATATAACCCTTATATTCGTTCACTTCACCAGATTTACGAACTTCAATATAGACCCTGCCACCACTAGTTTTGAGTGTTTTGGCGTGTACCCACTCACAAAACTGATCGCCAGTTTCCATAATTACAACATCGTCCCACCCTTCTTTGATATGCTTTTCACGCATTTCAGCGATATAGCGGTTTTGCAAACCCCAGAATTTTTTTGAATTTGTAAAATAACCCTCTTCGCCAAATAGGTCGGTGACAATTTGACCTTTATAATCTTCAAGAGGAAACAACGCAGCCGACAGTTTTAATTCACCATCAAACAACCATTGTTTTAGCTGCCAAGTGCGCGGCTCATCACTGTTTTTCTTGAGTTTGAGCCATTTCTTTTGCTGTGCTACACTGGCAAGTGTAAGCAAGCGGATGGTTTCCATTTCGATTTCTTCGGCTTGAAATAGCTTTCTTATGGCGGGGATAAGATTACCCAATGCAAGCGACCGCTTAATCATAATCTCTGTAACGCCAAAAGTTTCAGCAATATCGGCAACCGTTTTACCCTGCTTTACAAGATTGGTAAACGTTTCAAAGCGGCTCATTGCATCGGGGTCAAGCCTAGCAATATTTTCAATTAGTGAAGCTTCTAGCGCAGCGGCATCATCACCTGCGGCCATGATTGAGCATGGCACATCATCGATTTGTTTATCATCTTTATCATTTTTGGCAATTTCCATAAGAGAAAAATAACGTCTTCGACCTGCGACAATTTCAAAACCTTCGCCGTTTTTACGAACCAGTAAGGGCTGTTGAATGCCAAGCTTTTTGATGCTTGGCATAATGTCAGATACATCTGGGGCTTTCGCTCCATGACGCATATTTTGATTTGAGATTGATAGTTTGTTTAGGGGTATATGTGCTAGTTCCATGATTTTCTCCGTCAAGGTTAGGTTTAGTTTTTATAAATTTGGTGAATTAGTGCGACCAGAATATGTGAATTTCGTCATGGGAAATTTCAATGGAAAAAATATCTCCGCTCATTTCCATGTCTTTTGCCATGCTTTCATAGTCAATATAGATAGCTAAATTTTCGGGGACTTCTATTGAACTCTCCGTTAGTTCTTCGGCATAATCAGCAAGGCTTTTATATTCCCCTGCATAATTTTCAAATGCTGTTGCAGCATCTTCTAAATTGTCACCAAAATTAGAAAGGACTGCACCACCTAATTCGCCATGCTCGGCAATAAAGGTTGCATAATTTACAATATCTTCGATGCCAGTAGATTCAGAAATGCCTACGCCCTCAAAACCTTCAAAGTCGTGTATTGCCCATTCTTCGGCATCTTCTTCTGGTGACTTTTTCAGCATTTCCGAAATCTCTTGATTGATTTCATCTTCATCTTGAGTTGCATCAATCCATTTGCCGTGAAGATGACCGTTATTATATGCGGCCAAACAGGC
>NVUS02000363.1 GCA_002402005.2 OCS116 cluster bacterium
ATAATGATCTGAATAGACAATGCCGGCAAAGCTGCCCATTAGGTTGACAAAGCAGATGGCCAATACCCATTTGATTTGGCGTGGCAATACGATGTTGGTGAACAGCATAAGGAATATGGTGAGCAGGATGAGCAGATCAAATGGTGCGGGCTCGAACAATACGTAGCCGCTGGACAATATGGCGACATAGAACAGGCGGTAAGCAAATTTGGTGAGTTTACTTTCATCTGTTTGATCGGTTAGCGTGTCGGTATAATAGGTCATTATCAATATGCGTTTTTGGTATTTAGCAGTGAAAAAGGTGTCATCGCCAAAATGTAGAGGTCAAAGAAAACTGACCATTCTTCGATGTAATAAAGGTCATGCTCTACACGTTGTTGGATTTTTTCTTCGGTGTCGGTTTCGCCACGCCAGCCGTTTATTTGTGCCCAACCGGTGATGCCGGGTTTCACTTTGTGCCGGGCGAAATAACTATCGACCACTTCGCCATAGAGGCGGTTGTCGGCTTTGGCTTGCACCGCGTGGGGGCGCGGGCCGACCAATGACAGTTGGCCAGTGAGTACGTTGAGCAGCTGTGGCAGTTCATCTAAGCTGGTTTTGCGGATGAATTTACCGACTTTTGTCACTCTTGGGTCGCCTTTGGTGACCAATTTATCGGCTGTTTTGTCTTCTTGGTCGTTGCGCATCGAGCGGAATTTATAGACCATGATCATTTCATTGTTAAAGCCATAGCGTTTTTGTTTGAATATGACCGGGCCGGGGCTATCCAATTTAACCGCTGCGGCAACGATGGCCATGATGGGTGACAATAGGATGAGGGCAAATAATGCGATAACACGGTCTTCGATGTTTTTGGCAATGCTATCCCAATCAGATAACGGGCGATCAAACAGATCTAGCACCGGGACTTTGCCGATATAGCTGTAAGAGCGCGGACGAAAGCGCAATTTGCTTTGCAAGGCTGAGATGCGGATGTCGACGGGCAATACCCAGAGTTTTTTAAGCAAATGCAGCAGGCGGGTTTCGGCCGATACTGGCAGAGAGATGAGCAATAGATCGATGTCGGCTTCGCGGGCGAATTTTACCAGATCGCTAATTTGTCCCAGTTTGGGCAGGCCGGCGACCACATCGGGTGATCTTTCGTCATATCTATCATCAAAAGTGCCGAGGATTTTAACTTCGCCTTCGGAGCTGCTGTTGACCGCTTTGATCAGGTCTTCGGCGGCTTTACCACCACCAACGACGATGGCGCGGCGCTCTAAACGGCCTTGTTTAAGCCACTTATTGAACAGTTTACGGTAAATAAGCCGGGTGATCATAATGGCGGCAAAACCGACGATAAACCAGCTGATGAACCATACACGGGAGAATTCGACACCGGATTTGTTTAGGAATAAATAAGTGGCCAAGAGCCCGAAAATGACTGTCCATGCAGTGATGATGTGTAAGCCATGTTTGAGGGTATTGCGAATGTCTTGTATCGAATAAATATTGAAAAAACCAAATGTTAGGACTGCACCCAATGCCATGAGAATTTCCATATAAAAATAATCTAGGTTATTACTGGCAGAGAGCGATATTTGATTGGAAATATAAAGAATATTGGCGAGATAGCCGGATATGAATATAACCAACATGTCGGTTAAACGCATTAAGGTTAGTATTTTGGGGCGGGAAATTTTTTTGGTAAGGTTTGAACTTTTATCTGACATAATTAAACACTCTAGAGAATCAGTTTGGTTTTATAATTAGATAAAAGTTTAGCTTTAATTGGTTTAGATAGTTTTAAGTTCGGCATTCAACCTTGGTCTATTGTGCGTAAAGACTGGTAATGTCTTGGGACATTTTCTCAACATTGAAATTTTGTTTCACAAATTTTTGCAAAATATCGACTTTGGCGATGTGCTCGGACGCATCACCAAGTGTATTTTGCATTTGCTCGAAAAGTTGATCTTCATTTTCACTTTGGAACAGCAGGTCGCTATGTTGGCCATAAATTTCGGGTATGCCGCCTACATCTGAGGCAATGAGCGGCATTTTGGCGGCTATAGTCTCTAATATCATATAAGGCAAGCCTTCGGCACGCGATGGCATAACCTGCACTTTGGCCAGTTGAAAGGCTTCGGCTGCGGGGGTTGGCGGCAGAAATGTAACATGATTATATATACCGGCCTTGGCGACCATGCTTTTGAACAATTCTTCTTCGGGCCCATAACCGACAATGATGAGTTTGATATTTTTATGACTGGCGCATAATTTTGCGAAGGCATTTTTCAACAGATCTACGCCTTTGAGTATACGCAACTCGCCAATGTAGAGAAAATCGGCGGCATCTGCGTTGGGTTTTACTTGGTAAAATTCACTTTGGGTGAGGCCATTATAGATGGTTTGGAAAGGTTTTTTTAGTTTGTCTATTTTTTGCTCAAATAAGCGCCGGGAGTTTTCGCTTTCGAAAACAAAACCATCGGTATATTTTTGCAAATATTTTTCGAGTTTTAAGAATGTATAGCCGATGGGGGAGCTGGGGCTATAGTGCAATGTGCCGCCATGCATGGTGTAAAACACCTTGGCTTGGCTGGTATTGCCGAGTTGTTTTTTAGCAAGACGGGCATAAGCGCCACCTTTGGCGCCGTGACCATGGATGACATCCACATCATCTTTTGTGACGATGTTTTTGATGGCTTGAACATTTTGATAGTCTGAAAAACCCGGCAGGCGGCTGATGCTTAAATGATGAATGCCGAGAGAAAAATGCGGTGCAATGTCGGAAAATAATTCTTTGACATAGTCATTATCGGCCGGTGTGGCGGTGATGAGCCCGACTTGGTGACCGGCAATGGTTTGTTGTTGTGCTAAATCTCTAACGTGTCGAAATAGGCCGCCAATGGGTGCGCGCAATATGTGTAATATTTTCATAATCTATCTTTTGTCAAAATTACGTGTTTATTGGGTTCGGCCTATTGAGCGGCCGGCCCAAACACTTGAACAATATCGCCTGCAGCTAGCGGGGTTTGCAATGCTACATTCGCCTCAAACACTTTGCCATTGTCGCGGCGGGTGATGCGCACTGTGGTTCGATTTGCACCTTTGAGGAAACCACCAGCGCCGGCTATGGCAGCGGCTGCGGTTACGCCGGGGGTGAACGCGAACTGGCCAGCGGTTTTTATAGAACCGACTATATATATAGGTGTATAAGTGGTGATTTCGGCCGAAACACTTGGGTTACGCAAATATTGTTGAGCTAGCAAGTAAGCAATATATTCAGACAATTGAGTGGGGGTTTTGCCAAAAGCGGCGACGACGCCCAATAAAGGCATGGAAATTTGCCCACGATCGTTGACTCTATAGATGTTTGATAGGTCGGTCTGGCCGAACACGGTGATTTTTATTTGCTCGCCGGCTAAGATGGTGTGCGGCTTTGCGGTCAATATAGGGTCTTCATATTCGCGCATTTCACCGGTTACAGATGTGCATGACGTTAGCAATAAAGCCAAAAACACAATTGCTTTTAATATGGAACTAGACAAATTTTTACCCTCTTATTTTTAATCATATACGAGAATCACTTGATTATGAATTATTTCTAAATGAGTTTGGTTAAAAAAGTTTAAGCATTTTAATTTTGTTAACTTAATTCCAACCTTGTTAGCTTAAAAATTTAGGTAATAAAGAATCAAATGAACTAAATATAGACCATTGATATGAAACAAAATACACATTTGAAGAACCCATCAAACGATTTTACACCAGGTGAATTTTTTGCCGGTATATTGCGAAATTGGCTTTTGATAATCTCACTCACTACATTAGCTATTATATCTACGATATTGTTCTATATGGTTTCTACACCCACATACACCTCGACGGCGCGCATTCTATTGGAAGACCGGAAATCGGCGTTAACCAGATTATCGACGGCAACTACGGGGGCGGGCGGAGCGGCACCAGCCATTGATGCAAAGCGTGTGGTGAGCGATCAAGTGCAATATTTAAAATCGTTGGATTTGGCCAAAGGTGTCAATGAAGTCATCCGATTTGGTAAAATTCCTGAATTTATTGCCGAAATAAACAAGGGTAAAATGGATGTTTATGCTTATTTCGCCAAAAATCTGAAAATTAAAACATTACCTGATTCGAACGTGATCGAAATTTCTTACACATCTGAAAACGCGAAGCTATCGGCGGAGATGGTCGGCACGGTTACCAATGTTTACAAACGCCAAAAAGCAAATGAAGATTTTGCTGCTAATAATGAAGCGTCCAATTGGTTGGCGTTAAAGGTTAAAGAATTGCAGGATAAACAACGTGCAGCAGATGCAAAGATTGTTGATTTCCGCATTCAAAATGGAATTTTTGAGGGGCAGAATAATCAGAAACTATTGTCTCAGCAATTAACTGCGTTAAATGCCAGTATAGTGGCGGCGGCTTCGCAACGGGCCGAAACTGTGGCGCGGGCTGATTTGATCAACCGATTGCTTGAGCGCAATGGCAATTTAGATTCGGCACGGGATGTTTTAAACTCGGTTGTCATACAACAATATCGCCAGCAGGTTTTGACCTTGCAGCGCCGTCAAGCCGAATTGTCTGAAACATTATTACCTTCACACCC
>NVUS02000364.1 GCA_002402005.2 OCS116 cluster bacterium
AAGCCATTGTCAATCAGCAAATTAATCCGGTCTTGCACATATTTACCTTCGGTTTGAAACAACTCAATGTGCAAATTATCAGGGTAAACACCCGCAACGGTTTCAAGATAACCTTCCAATTGTTTAATGGTGCTAATGGTATCGGTGCTGGCGCTGCGCCTAATTTGCAGCATGATGGCCGGCTGGCCATCAATCTCACCAATGGTTTGGCTGGGGTTAAACTCACTGGTAATTTGTGCAATGTCTCTTAAATAAAGCTGGCTGTTATTGTCAGCACTCAAAATCTCAACATTAGACAATGCAGCAATGTCATTATTGCCACCAATGGTGCGCAATTTCTTCTCGATAGAGGATTGCAAATCACCGGCCGAATTGCTGCTCAAATTGTTGCGGATTTTGCTCGAAATGTCACTCAATGATAAGTTAAAACGCTCTAATGTGGTCGGGTCAATTTCTAGATTGATCCGCTCGTTGCGAAACCCCTGAAAATCAATTTTCTCCATGCCGGCGCGCAACAGGCCATCACGCACTTTCAGCGCATATTGCACCAAGCTTTTTTCGCTCATATCGCCATAAACCGCAAGCTTGGCAATGGTTTCCCAAAATACGGTTTTGGTCACCACCGGCTGGTTGGCTTCGGATGGCAAATTGTTAATGCCGCCAACCACCGATTCAACTTGGTTGAGCATTTCTGTCAGGTCAGCGGCAGGTTTAAACTGAATGAATATCCGTCCATTGCCCTCGTTGGAAATGGTGAAAATACGGTCGATATTATCCAACTGCTTAATTTCAGGCTCAATAATGCTGATGATGGAGGTTTCAATATCCTCAGCACTCGCCCCTGCCCAAGATACGTTAATGTTAACATTTTTAAACACAGTGTCAGGCATTAGCTGGGTATTGAGGCGCATCAACGCCGCCCCGCCGATCAGCATGATGATGATCATTAGCAAATTGGCTGCTGTTTTATGACGCACAAAAAAGCTGATCAAGCCACCGGTATATTGTCTCATCTCCGACTCCTAAACTGTTTGAATTGCCGCGCTTAGCGCCGCCCGCCGCCTGAGCCACCAAATATATTTTGCGCACCGCGCCGGCCAAACCGGCGGTTGCCTTGGCCTTCACCTTTTTCGTTGCGCTCTTTAAGTTTTGCCAAAGCCGCAGCTTGTTTTATGGCCGATTCTTCGCTGGTGATGACCAGCACACCTTTGCCCGCGAGGGTGAGGCGGGTTTGCAACAATGCGTCGCCGGCCTCTATCGGGTTTTCACTATCGGCATTATTGACAATCAATATCTGATCACCATCATACCCGACAATTTGCATTTTCACCGGCTCAAGGCGTTTCTCGTTTTCTTGCAATTCAGCTTCGGGTTTTTTGCCTCTATTGGGTCGCTCACCCTGTCCTTGAGTTTGGCCCTTCGCTTGAGCTTGTCCTTCGCCCCGCTTTCCTTCAAGCCGTTTCCCTTCAGTCCGCGCCTCCGCAGTTGGTTTTCCTTCACCGCGCTTGCCACCAGCTGGCTTTTCATCGGCTTCAACTTTGGCCTCATCGACAGTTTCGGTCTTGGCAGTGGCGCGCGCCACCACATAAACCACGTCATTGTCATAAATCATATATTCAGGGATTTTGATGATTTGTTGGTAAGTCTGGTCAGGTATCAATACCTTCACAAACGCCCCAATGCGCAGCGCTTCCACCGTTTCTAAATTCACAATGGAGGCATAAAGATCAATGCCACCCGACGCCGCAACAATCTCAGAATTTACCCGATTGATCACCGCTTCAAATACTTTTTCAATCTGGCCAATTTGCCAAACGGCTTGAATTTTGCGGCCAATTATCGTGCCATCTTGGGCGATGATGCGGCCATATTGACCATCGGATAAAGTGAATTTAACATCAATTTTTTGCTGGTCTAGCAAAGTGGCGATGGTGGCATTGTTGGCAATGTGCTGGCCAACTTCTAGGTTGGCATTGTGAATGTAGGCGGCAAATGGCGCGGTAATCTCGGTATTGGCCAAATCTTTCATGGCTTTGTCAACGGCATATTGCTGCACTTCTGTGGTGGCCAATAATTGCAACTTCTGGTTTTTTAAATTGGTCAAACTGGCTGACATCTGATCGAGCGACTGTTTTTGCTGTATCAGGCTCGCACTCTTGTCATCCAAAGCTTGCTTAGAAATAATGCCGGATTTTTGCAGTTTAATTGAGCCTTGATAGTCCTGCGCGGCGCTTTCATAAAGGCTGAGTGTGCTTTTATAGGCAATTTCGGTCGATGTCACTTGGTTGTCAATGTCAGTGGCCCGAAACGAAATGTCCTGCAAATTGGCTTTGGCGCTGAGCAAATTGCCGCGATATTCAAAATCATCCAGCTTCAATAAAGTTTCGCCAGCTTGGACAATCGCGCCGGTTTTAAAATTCGGCGATATATAGTTGACCCGCCCACTGACGCTGGTGCTGAGCGGCAATTGTTTGCCGGCAATAATTTGCCCAAAATTGCGAATGGTCGGTTGAATGTCTTCAAAATCGACCACCAATACGTCAACCGTGGCGGCCTGCTCTTTGGCGGCTTTGCGCGGCACACTTGGTTTGCTATTGTTTAAAAAATCAAAATAATATAGCGCGCCAAAAGCAATGGCGGCGACCAAGCCTAAGCTGATCAATAACCGCATAAAAAACGCGGGTTTGCTATTGTTGTTAAATTGCTGAAGTGTTTTATAAGACATAATTTACAAATTCGTAGATGATAATGAGTGTCACTTATTGGTTTAAACTGTGTCAACTTCGTGTCAACAATGTGGCGAAAATAAGTGCGAATGTAATAAATTGTATCAAAAAACATCAAAATGGCGTGCTGGTTTAGCTCTTGCCCAATGTCTCCAAACAATTGGCCAGTGAGGCTTGTTGAATGTCGGCATAATGAGCGAATGAATCCATCACTTTGATGCCAAGGTCAGCCTCAAACATTGGCTGGTTGGCATTGCTGACAATGGCTTTGGCCGCATTGTCACCCAAATTGGATTGGAAAATCCCCGCCGCGCTGACCGGCAAAAAATCTTCATAAATAATCGGATCAAACCTAACCAAACCATTTTTTATTAAGCTATCGATGCGCATATCGCCAACATTAACCGCATTTTCGCCAATTTCAGTTAGTGAATAAGAAAAATAAGCCAATTCTTGGCGTCTCAATTCATCCCAATCATCGGGAAAATCTGCAAATGTTTGGTTGAGTTTTTGGTTATATTCTGCGGCATTTGAGCCGTCGGCTGCCGGGGTTATAACTGCGCGGGTTTGGGACAATAGCTCATCATAAAGCGTGTGGCCTTTGGGGGTCAGGGCAATGCCGCGCTGTTCAATTTCGCCAAAACGGGCGGTGTGCGTGCCCAAACTGGCTTCATCTTGAGTTTGGGTGAATTGTACTTTTTCTTCGAGCGCTTTAAAACTGGTTTGGCGTAACAATATAGCACATTGGCGTTGGGGCGGGCCTTCTATCACCGCTTTGGGGGTGATGCCGCGTTCGGGCATCAGCTCTTGCACGGTGTCAATGTCCAAAGTGCGCGGGGTTAGATGGTTGATGTGTGGGCCTTTGAACGAGACGATGTCGGCAATCAACCGATGGGCATCATGCAAGCGATTGTAAAGCTCTAAGCTCACTTTGGCTTGGGCGTGCCATTTAAAAGTTTCAGTCACTTCACTGACAAAAAGGCTGGCATCGGCTTTGTTTAAACCGCCATCTCGTTCGGCTTTTTCAACCAAGCTGATGGCCATCGGGGTGAAAATTTCGCGTTGGGCAATGGTCTGCATTGCCTCATTGCGTAGTTCTTGGT
>NVUS02000365.1 GCA_002402005.2 OCS116 cluster bacterium
CCGGTTTATTCTGACAATGGTTCTGGTATGCATGTGCATCAATCTATCTGGAAAGATGGCAAGCCGGTATTTGCTGGTAATAAATATGCTGACCTTTCTGAGATCGCTCTATTCTACATTGGTGGTATCATTAAGCATGCTAAAGCACTAAACGCTTTCACTAACCCGACTACAAACAGCTACAAGCGCCTTGTACCTGGTTTTGAAGCGCCTGTTCTTTTGGCTTATTCTGCGGCTAACCGTTCTGCATCTTGCCGTATTCCAGCTGCTGACAGCCCGAATGCAAAGCGTGTTGAAGTGCGTTTCCCTGATGCGATGGCTAACTCGTATCTTGCTTTCTCTGCTATGCTTATGGCTGGCCTTGACGGTATTGCTAACAAAATTCACCCTGGTGAAGCGATGGACAAAGATCTTTATGACCTACCACCTGCTGAATTGGCTGAAATTCCGACAGTGGCAGGTAGCCTGCGTGAAGCGCTAGAATGTCTAGATGCTGACCGTGACTTCTTAAAAGCTGGTGGTGTATTTAGTGATGACCAAATTCAAGCGTTTATCGATCTGAAAATGAAAGATGTGATCCGTTATGATCAAACGCCTCATCCTGTTGAGTTTGATATGTATTACTCTCTATAATCTGTTTTAAAACATGTTATAAATTGAACCGAGGGGCATTTGCTCCTCGGTTTTTTTATGGGTAAAATTATGAAGACTCTTTTTATCGCGTTGTTCTTGCTTGCCGCCTCACCTGTTTGGGCGGCGTGCCCTGATAATTTTGCGCTGCAACCGCCCAAACAGCATGAGGTGATTGGGTGTAATGATAAAGCCGATGGCGCGTATCATTTTAATATATTTGACGCTGCCCATCAGACACTCAGCTTACGCAAGCAAGGCGTGTCGTTAAACATTCAATATAAATATACTGGTGATTGGTTGATCACCCCGACCCGCATTCAGCTTGTGCCTTATTATCTGGAGCAAGTGCGTAGATATGATGGCAAACTGTTGTTTGAAGACGAAAGCCACGCGACCTATACATATTATCGCGATGACAGAACCCATTGGCTAGAGCTGACATTTGTTGGCGATGGCATACATGTTTTAAAACAGATAAGCCAAGCTGGCATTGTTTTAGATGCGCAATATAATGTGGGACAGATAAAAAGCCGCATCAAACGTTATGGTAAAGTGGTTTTTTATGAACTGCTTACCAACCAAGCCAGTTTTGATGTTTTGGTTGAGTTTCTGAGGGCTGAGGAGCGCGAATTCTACATTGTCAGCCATGTTTATGGGCAACAGGATAATGAACAGAAATCTAGGCAGGAAGCTCTGATATTGTATCAGAGGTTTTTAACGCGCGGCGTTGATACCGGCAAGGTAATTTCCAAGGGCATTGGTGATTTAAGCCCACTTAAGAGCCCTTCCAGTGTAAATGCAGTTAAGAAAAACACCCGCATTGAATTGGTGCTGCGCAATTAAGATGCGGTGATGACAAAACCTTGAATTTGCGCCGCAACCTCGGCTTTGCCGTAGAATTTTGCAATCCAATCAGCGGCGGCTTGAGTGACTTGGTCTAGCGCGCCCTCACCCAGAGCTTCTAACTCATTGCGCAATGGTGTGCCGTGGCAATAGGCTTTGGCGGCGTGTAACGCAGTTGGCGCTGAACTGATTGCGACTTTATCTTGAATGATTATGCTTTTAAAACCAGCATCCTGCAGGGTTTTGCGAATGGCATCATTGTCATAAAAGCCATGCGGGATTCGTTCCAAGAATAAAGGCGGGGTTTCGGGGTGAAGTCTGCCCGCCGCTTGGGTGACCAAATCAGCAAATACGTTATTTTCGATGCAATCCCAGACGTTAAATATCAATTCGCCATTGGGTTTGAGAACACGTTTGACTTCGGTCATGGCGGCGATTTTGTCGGCAAAGAACATAAAACCAAACTGACAAACCACCGCATCAAAAGCATTGTCTTCAAATGGCAAGGCCATTACATCGGCTTGCTGCCAGCTTATATTTGGGTTTTTTGGCTGCCTTTGTTGAGCATGATCTAGCATCGGTTGGTTGAGGTCGGTGATGGTATATTTTACATCAGCGGCAATTTTTGCACCTAAAGCTCGTGGCACGACCCCACTGCCAGCGGCGATTTCTAATATGGAGTTTGGCAATTCTATCATGACGCGGGTGGCTAAATCATCGGCAAACTCTTCAAAAATGAGTGGCACGAGGTAAGTGTCGTAAAATTCTGGTATGGAACCGGTAAAATTTTTATCGTTATTTTCCATGCTGTTAACCCTGTTTTTTGACACCTTGATTCAACTTACATGATTTTATTAGAAAACACCACTTGACTTTAATTAGGGGAATGCCTAATTAATAGTTAGTCATTTGCCTAATTAGGTAAAACGCTAAATAGAAAGTGATTTATGCAAGAAGTATTAAAAGCGCTGGCACACCCGATGCGGCGCGACATATTGGCTATGTTGCGCACCGCACCACGAAATGCAAGCGAGATAGCAGATAAATTTGATGTCACCAAACCAACGGTTTCGGGACATTTGAACATATTAAAAGACGCCGATTTAATTAGCCAAGTGCGCAGCGGTACCACCCTAACCTATCACATAAGGTTGAGTGTATTGGAAGAAGCTCTGGGCGGATTGATGGGTATGTTTGACATTGGTAACGACAAAGATTTGAAAGAAAAATAATGAAAAATACTGAATTTAAAATCAGCAAAAGCCAACCGATGAAAGTGCATGCGATTGCCATTATATTTATGGTTATTGTTAGCTATTTCACCTATCCCTATGCGATCGAAAAACTGGGGTGCGGCATAGAACTTGGCTTGTTAAATTGCCTGATAGAGGCACCCCGAATATTTGTATATACATTTGCGCTGCCGGGGGTGTACATAGCGGTTATATTCGTTGGATTAATTGTTGCTAAAAAAGACCCGCATAAAGAGGCTTTGCATTCCAATTTAAGTAAATTAAATAGCCGATATTATTTATTAGCGATTTTCTATTGCGGCATGTCAACCTTCATGTTTTTGTCGGTTTATTTATCAGAAGAATTTATGCAAAGCCATGAAGATAACTTCCAATTGGCGATATCTGTTGCCACCACAATATTTGTATTCCTAGTCACCAACATTGCACCAAAAATGAACAAATCATTATTTTCGGGCTTTGCTTGTAAATGGAACTTAAAAAGTGAATTGGCGTGGGAAAAATCGCAACGGTTTGCGGGCTTTGCGATGGCCTTGGTTTGCGCCATATGTTTGGTGGTTGCCTTTACATATGTCAACTTGACTGTGCCCTTACTCATGTTGGGGATTGGCTTAAACTATGTGGGTGTGGTTATCATCTCCCGCCGTGTTTACAAAAAAGAGCTTTCGCAAAATCTGAATCATTAGAAACAGATACAGCAACTTATTGAATAAAAGAATCAAAACAACATGGTGTGAGTGCCAGGATTTCTGACGCTCAAGCCATTCAAAAATGCATATATCATCGACAAATTTGGCCAATTGAGTGGTTTAAAATAGTCGTTATATTGTTAACAAATATAATCATAGGAATAGATTATGACATATAGACCCAGACCCAAACACTTTACCCGTACATTATTAAGCGGGATTATATTTATTTATAGCGCTATATTTGCCCATGCTGGCGATGC
>NVUS02000366.1 GCA_002402005.2 OCS116 cluster bacterium
GATTTGCCGCAGCCCGAAGGCCCGACAAAAATGATAAATTCACCGTCATCAATTTCCAGATCAAGGCCTTTTATAACCTGCACGTCACCAAACCATTTTTCGACATTTTTAAGTTCAATTTTACCCATTTATCTCTCCTTCGCGTTTGGCGACGCCCATGAAAGCCAAATGGCAGCCGTCCAGCTAAATGTACCACCACCGGCAGCAGAGCCATCAAACGGGTCGTAATATTCGGCAAAGCCATTATTCTTAATCAATTCTACAGTGTCCGAACGCACACGTTCGGCGTGGGCATCTAAGCCGCAATCTTCCAACCCCATGCCAATAAGCGTATTGACCACGCCCCAAACTGGGCCGCGCCAATAGCGTTTGGCATTAAACTTTTCGCCCATAGGTGAGTAGCTTGGTACAGAATATTTTGCTTGGCTAAAAATCAAGTCCAATTGCTCGACCATTTTTGAATTCTCAACCCCGCCATACCAACAAAGAAATGACGCGCAAGACAGGCTATTGGCAAATTTACCGCTTTTTAAATCGAGCGAGTCATAAGCGCCTAATTCTTCATTCCATAAAGTTTTGACGCCTGTCTCTAAATGATCAATCCAACTTTGAATCTCATCAATAGGTTTGCCCAATTGTGTGGCAAGCCATAGCAAGTCTCTATTGGCGCGCAATAGAATAAATGTCATGGTCGGGTCTGCCACCCGAAACGCACCTTCATCACGTATAATGTCTTGATTCCAATCATTCTCACGGGCAAAATCAACCAAAGAAATATAGCGGTCATAATCATATTTTGTCGGCCGCATTTGCGGGTCAACATGCGATGTATCACGCCTTACATACGGCTGAACCTTCGAGACATCAATGGCTTCCATTGCACCATCCCAATCAGGCGCATTGTCACGCCCCGCTTCCCACGGGTGGGTGATGACCGCCGCGCCCGTTTCGCATCTATTGACATGAAACCACCGGTGCCAATCGGCCAGTTTTTCAAATAGAATGGTGGCGTGTTCTTGGCCAATTTTAGGATCGGCCTCATAAATTTTCCGCACAAATGTCGCCGCGACAGGCGGCTGACTAATACCAGATGATAACGGTTTTTTATTTGTACCCCACACATCTGGCCCGGGGAAATAACCTTTGTCTTCTTGATGAAAAATAATATGTGGCAGCATGCCATTTTCCCACTGACCCGAAAATAGGCTGTGAAATTCTTGCCACGCGCGCTCAATGTCAAAATTTGCAAAGCCAAATGCCGCAAACGCACTGTCCCAATTCCATTGATAAGGGTATAGGCCATCGGTCGGCACTGTATAGCCGCCGCGGTCATTTTGCCGCAATATTTCGCGGGCTTGCGCGTCGAGTTTATCGATCATATCTTATCCTTTTACTGAACCTGCGGTGAGGCCTTTGGTCATAAATCTTTCCAATCCCAAAAATATAATCATGATGGGGATTGTAGCAACAACAGCGCCTGCCATTAAATGTTGACGCGGAATTTCGGAGGAATTTAGCATAGCAACGCCGCGGGTGAGGGTGAATTTAGACGGGTCATCAAGCAACATAAACGCCAATAAAAACTCGTTCCAGCTAATCATAAATACGTAAAGCGAAACTGATGCCAGAGCGGGCAGGCTTAACGGCAGCGTGATCTTCCAAATCACCGCGAGCCTTGAGAGGCCATCCATAAGGCCAGCTTCCTCAATTTCAGCAGGCAGCCCCCTAAAATAGCCCTGCAACATATAAAGCGCTACGGGCACAGTGGTGACGGGGTAAATGAGTAAAATACCCACAACCGAATTTCGCAAGCCAACGGTGGAGAATGCAATATATATCGGAAGCGCCAAAACAATCATCGGCACCATATATATAAGCAAAATAGACCGCGACATGGCGGCGCGGCCTTTAAAGCGCAGCCGTGCAATGGCATAGGCACCTGGCACCGAAAAGAGCAAAGTGATGATCACGGTTAAGATAGAAATCATCAAGCTCATGCTTAAATATTGGCCAAAATTGAAATCTCGGAACAATTCAATATAAGAGCGGAACAATGCCCAGCCTTTGCTAAACTCAATGCTGAAATCGAGCGGGTTGGCCAGCAATGCCTGCTGAGATTTTAAACTGGTCATCAACATCACATAAAACGGAATGATAACAATGAATGTGAAGAATAAATACCCAAACCAAGTCAGGAATTTTATAACCGCATGTTCAAACTCATGCCGTGTTAATACCCCAAAACTCAGACCAGTTAACATGATATTTATCGGCCAAATTATCGCCACTGCAATCACCAGACTGGTGATCATTCTGTTCAGGTTAGAGACTTCTTCACCAATGAACACCGCACCAAAACCAAAATAGGAGACCAAGAAAATCAGCAGCACTAAACCCACCAGAATTAGGCGTTTATTGGATTTAAGGTAAAGCAGCGCAAGCCCCGCAAATATGCCGTTGAATAGGCTGAAAGTAAGTGATGGTTTGAATAAATCTCCGCTGATGAAAGACATCGTGACGGCGATCAAAATAGCGATGGTAAATGCCCATAAAAAGCCAATGATCGGTGCCGTTATGTAACCATATCTAAAACGGGTCATAGGCCTTCCTCGCGCGAGATAAATTTAAAGAAAAACAGCGAGAACAGCAGTAAAACTGCAAAAATAATCACCGCAACTGCAGCGCCAGCGCCTATGTTAGAAATCGCAAACGCCTGTTCATAAACACTGACAGTAAGCGTGCGTGTGCCTGCATTGCCGCCTGTAAGTAAGAAAATATCGTCGAATTTATTAAATGTCCAGATGAAGCGCAGCAGAAATAATACTGACAATATGCCCAAAAGTTGTGGCACAGACAAAGCCCAAAATTGCTGGAACGGACTGGCGCCATCCATTTCGGCCGCCTCATACATATCGGCATTAATCGATTGCATACGCGCTAAAATAAACAGAAATGCCATAGGAAAATATCGCCAAATTTCAAATATTGTGACCATGATCAGCGCCAGCGGCTTTTCGCCAAAAAAATTAATCGGCGTGTCGACAATGTCCATTTGTAAAAGTAGCGCGTTTGCCGAGCCAGAAAATGGGTCAAATAACGTGACCCAAGTGAATGCCACGGCAATAACCGGCGCGACATAGGGAAATAAAAACAACCCACGCAAAACACCTTGGCCTTTAAACTCTTTGTTTAAAATTAATGCCGCAAGCAAGCCAACAAACAACGCACCAATGGTGCCAAAAATAGTGTAAAAAAGCGTCACACCCATTACGTTCCAAAATTCTCCACCATCAAAGACTTTGGTAAAATTGGTCAAGGTAAACTCATCATTCAGCAAGGCCGAAACGCCATGTCCACTAATTTGCGCTTTGCTCGAACGCACGTTGATTTCATCATCAATAAATTGCTGATTAACCTGTACGGGTAAACGTAATTTTTCGCTATACCCCGCTTGCCAATCGCCAAATTCGCAGGTTAATTCTTGGTTGTTTAGCGTGCATCTCTCATCTAATTTCAAAATACGTAACCCAGCAGGAATGCTGTCGACCAATTTCACCTCGGTAACCTCTTGGCGCCTGCTAGAGTTTTTTAACCGATATTCCAATATGCCTTCATCACCGCCAATAGTAAAATCACCTCTAAGTTTTTCGTATACGGTGGGTGCAGCGGTGCGTAAATCAGCCAATGTAATGGGTTTGATGCTGATCCAAAAAATAGCCATAAGTGGCAATATAACCACCAAGGCTACACTAGAAATGGTCGGAAATAATAAGCCCCAAGCAAGCCGCGCCTCACGTTTTTGCAACGGGCCAGATTTTGTAGGTGGTAAAGCGTCAGACATAATGAC
>NVUS02000367.1 GCA_002402005.2 OCS116 cluster bacterium
CATGTGGGAAGTCTCCAGCCTGTTCGAAAATATCGGCACAGTGCAAGATGGCATGGGCACATTGGCACAAGCGCGCGAAGTGCAAGATGTTGAAACCGCGCAGCAAATTGACATTCAAAAAGGCAATATTACTTTCGAACATGTTAAATTCAACTATGGCAAAGATGGTGGCATTATGGATGATATGTCACTTAATGTAAAACACGGCGAAAAAATTGGCTTGGTCGGCCGCTCTGGCGCTGGCAAATCAACTTTAATCAATCTGCTGCTTAGGCTCTATGATGTCGAAGGCGGCAAAATCACCGTCGATGGCCATGATATATCAAAAATCGGCCAAGATAGTTTGCGCCGTAACATTGGTGTGGTGACGCAGGATACCAGCCTGTTTCATCGCAGCGTGGCCGAAAACATCGCTTATGGCATAGATGGCGCGACGCGCGAGCAAGTGATTGCCGCCGCCAAACGCGCCAATGCCGATGAATTCATTCAAGACCTGACAGACAATAAAGGCAATGTTGGCTATGACACTTTGGTCGGCGAGCGCGGCGTCAAGCTTTCGGGCGGCCAACGCCAACGCATCGCCATCGCGCGGGTATTCTTAAAAGATGCCCCCATTTTGGTGCTAGATGAAGCCACGTCAGCACTAGATAGTGAAGTCGAAGCCGCCATTCAAGATAACTTGTTAGAGCTGATGGATGGCAAAACCGTCATCGCCATCGCCCATAGATTGTCAACCATTTCGGCATTAGATCGTTTAATTGTATTAGACAAAGGCGAGATTGTCGAAGATGGCACACATGACGAGCTGGCTAAGGGCACAGGCATTTATGCCGACCTGTGGAAGCGCCAAAGCGGCGGCTTTTTAATTGAAGACGACGCTGAGGTGGCCGAATGATTATTGAAACCAAAACTGCTGACAGAGTTGATCTGTATAAACTGCTGATTGGCTCGGTTCTGCCGCGGCCCATCGCGTGGGTCGGCAGCATCAGCGCCGATGGGGTCGACAATCTAGCGCCTTTTTCTTTCTTTAATGTGGCGAGCAACAACCCGCCGGTTATTTCCATTTCATTCGGCAATAAACCCGATGGTACGCGTAAAGATAGTCTCAATAATATCTTGGCGACAGAATATTTTTCGGTGTCAATGGTCAGTCATAAAATGGCCGAAGCCATGCATGATAGCAGCCAAGCCTTCGCACCAGAAATTGATGAATTTGCCGCGCTGAACGTCAAAAAAGCCAAATGCGCCAACATTGCTGCGTCCAAAGTGGCAGGCGCAGGTGTGGTGTTTGAATGTAAGTTTAGGCAATTGATTGAGTTCGGTGCAGATAGCTCAAGCAATCTAGTGCTGGCCGATGTCATCAGCATAGAGGTGGATGACGCGATTATTGATTACCCCAAAATTGACATGCAAAAACTAGATTTGGTTGGCCGTGGTTCAGGGCTAAATTATGTCACCACGCGTGATGTTTTTAGCTTAATTCGCAAATAATCTAACATTTGATTTATAAGTGATCATAAGATGGTTTAAGGTAAAAATATAAACCAATTACGAGTCAAATATAAATGCGGGTTGTCAGTTATAACATTCGAAAAAGCCTCGGCTTAGACCGCAGGCGCAAGCCTGCACGCATTCTAGATGTGCTGAATGAAATTGATGCCGATGTGGTGTTCCTACAAGAGGTCGACCGGCGCACGGGCAAACGCAAAACCACGCTAACCCCCGAAATGATTGCCCAATATACCGATTATCACGCCGCCGATATCGCCATTCGCGAACATAGTTTAGGCTGGCACGGCAATGTAATCCTCATCAAAAAACATCTGAATTTTGAATTTGCATGGCGTATAGATTTGCCAACACTCGAGCCACGTGGCGCGATTGCGGCAGACATTAAGGTCGACGGCAAATTGGTGCGCCTTGTCGCGACACATTTGGCTTTGTTGGCTAGAATGCGCAAACTGCAAGTCAATATGTTGGCCTTGGCGCTAGAAGATGCCCCAGGCGATCCCCCCACCATCATAGCGGGGGATTTCAACGAATGGCGGAAAAGCAAAAGTTGTGTCGATCTGTTTGGTGATGGCTATATATCGATAGACCCCGCGCCAAGCTTTCACAGTGCTTTGCCCGTGGTGGCGTTTGACCGTATTGTGGTGTCAAAAAACATCAAATTCCTAAAAACTTCGGTACATGAGTCGCTCAAATCTAAAATCGCCTCCGATCATTTACCGCTTTGGGCAGATTTGCGCTTGCCTTAATAGCAGGTTTTTCGCATTAAATAGATTTTAGCGGAAGAAGCGGCATCATCATAAACATAGCCACATTTTTCATAACATCTAATGCCACGTTAATTGTCTGGGTGAGGGTCAACCGACAATGAGTGGCAGTCTTTTATTTTGCAAATAAAGTCACCAAAGGCGTTTAAGCATATTGTGCCTAAGCCTTGGGATAATTGATCTGCATTGGCTAAAAACATATCGATGCCAATATTGCGGTTATTGCTAAGGTTATATTGGTAAAAACCAATGTCTTGGTTATCTTGCATCGCAATATAATATTGCACTTGGCTTTTATCCAACGCGTAGTGATGGGCAACTTTTTCAAGCGTATCGTCGCCATTATTCCAATATTGTTTCACATGAGGGCGCTGCAACCATTTAAGCAATAAGGGGTAATCGCCCGAGGTTAATTTTCTAAATTCTATCATTTTTTTTAAATACCACTTATAAGCATTTAAAGATAGTTTGATAAGGTGAAGTCATGCAACAAGATATTTTAGATATTTTCATCATTGGCGGCGGCATAAATGGCGTTGGCATCGCGCGTGATGCCGCAGGGCGTGGCCTCAATGTCATGCTGGTCGAGCAGGCCGATTTAGCATCGGCCACATCATCCGCCAGCTCAAAACTCATTCATGGCGGTCTGCGCTATCTAGAATATTATCAATTTGCATTGGTGCGCAAAGCCTTAATCGAGCGCGAATTGTTACTCAACAGCGCACCGCACATCATCTGGCCAGCCCGTTTTGTCATTCCGCATAATCAACATCAACGGCCAAAATGGTTGGTGCGCTTAGGCTTGTTTCTTTATGACAGCCTCAATTTAAAAATGAAGCTTAAATTCAGCCGCTCGGTAAACCTAACCAAAGAAGCCTATGGCGATGCCATCAAAGGTGAATATACGGCTGGTTTCGTCTATAGCGATTGC
>NVUS02000368.1 GCA_002402005.2 OCS116 cluster bacterium
GGCCCTAGGCTTTCATGAAAAATTGTTCTCCAAACTACAGACATCACCACTGGCGTGGTCATCATCGGAATGAGGAATAACACTCTCAATATCCGTTTGAAGCGCATTTCACGCCAAACAGCTAACGCCAAAGCAAAGCCTAATACAAATTGCAGCCCAACCGAGACGATCGACAGAATAGAGAGCCTTAATAGGCTTTGCCAAAAACGAACGTCTTCAAAAACCCGTGAGTAATTTTTACCGCCAATAAAATCTAAATCGGGTTGAAAAACATCCCAACTCGAAAAGCTCACGCGAATGGTGAATAATAATGGAAAAATAATGATTGCGAAAAGCACCATTAACCCCGGCAATAAGAAGAAATATTTTGCCTTATACATGGCAGTCCTTTCATAAAAACTAAAATAATGGCAGCAAGACAAGCTTGCTACCATCTAGTCGTAGGGAGGTTTTAATTATTGTTATCTTCTAGATCGACAACTTGAGCATAAGCATCGCGCAAACGATCTTTGCCAACACGTTCTACAATTTGCGCCCATTCATCAGCAACACCATCAAGTGCTTCTTGCGGGGTTTTCTGGCCCGCCATTGCTTCGGCAACGCCAGCAGCCATGGCTGACATAAACTGGCTCACACCTGGAACACGCAAATCGAAGACACGGTTTTGGCTTTTGTCCATACCCGAGAGAGTGCTAACATAGGTTTCAGCTGTTTTATCAGCCCACCCTAATTTATCTTTCCAGAATGACACATCAAAATGTGAGTTTCTATAAGGGTTTACACCGTAACGGCCGATTTGTAGGTCATGCTCAGTATTGCTTTCGCTAGAGAAGAAGCACAGATAATCAAATGCCATTTGTTTTTCTTCGGAGATATTTGATACCGCTGATGTCCAGCCCCATGTGATATAGGGCGCACGGTTCGGCGTTTCGAATTTATCCCATTGTGCGGTTTTGCGATTCCACACTTCACTGGCGCCAGGTAA
Source organism: OCS116 cluster bacterium (assembly GCA_002402005.2). Classification (GTDB taxonomy): domain Bacteria; phylum Pseudomonadota; class Alphaproteobacteria; order Rhizobiales; family OSC116; genus OCS116. Next base: position 986 of record NVUS02000368.1, read on the forward strand.
AGGAGCAGCAGCTACTTTGTTACGTATTTTGCTATCTTTTTGCTGAGCTTGAATGAACGCATCATCCCAACTATAGCTCATCAAAGTTTGACCACCACCAAATGAGAAAATCTCATCGCCTAAGCCAAAGTTACTGCCGCCTGGTGGGAAAGATTTTTGAGCATCAATGAATAATTCAAGGCCTTTGACCCAACCCGGTGTGTTGACCAATGGTTGCATGCTTTCCAAATCGAAGAAGAAGCCGCCCGGCACATCTGGATGCTTAGCAAAAGGTGCGACGCGGCTGATGAAAGCTGAAAACATTAAGTCATCACGTTTTGCCACTTCGGCTGAACCAAAATTGGGTTCGCCATCGCCATCCCAATCCTTATTGGTGAAATATGCTGCAACGGCATTATAATCTGCCCAAGTTTCTGGAACTTTTAAATCACGCCCCGTGTCTGCTTTATATTTAGCTTGCACATCAGCATCGTCAAATACATCTGTGCGGTATTTTAGATAATGTCGGTCACCATCCATTGGATATTGCAACATTTCACCGTTCCAAGTGGCAACACCTTTATAATTGACTGTCACATCTTGCATGCCAGTTGAATTTTGATAATATTCAGGCACTGGTTCCAAGAATCTATTCAAATCGCCAATCCATAGTGACGGATAGAATAGAACGTCATAGGCATTTTTACCGCTTTGGAAGGGAATCATGATGCGCTGGAATAGATCACCAAATGGCACATGAACAACGTTGACTTCTGCACCGGTTAATTTGGAGAATTGTTTGGCATGCAATGCTGTTGGTTCACCAATTACTGGAATGGCATGGGTGATGATGTTTAAAGTTTTTCCAGTGTAATCCTTGGCATCAGTGGCTGCATAATTGCAGGTTCCCGCAAAGTCTTTTTCAATGCCATATTTTTCAATGTCGCTCGCAAAAACTGGCGCTGCCAACATTTGCATTGATAACATCGACACAATTGCAGATGTTGTTAAAAATTTATTTTTATTCATTTTTTTCCCTCTTTGTTGTTATTCATATAACGATTTCACCCCTATGGAATGAGTACCGCTCGTCCTCTTATCAGCCCATGATGTAGCTTTTGAAGTGCTTTATTAGCATCACGCAATGAAAATTCTTCGATGGTTAAATCTACCAATCCTCGGTGAGCTAACTCCATTAGTTCGGTTAATTCGGCCCATGTACCGACCAAGTTACCAATGATATTCTTTTCGGTTATCACTAGATCAACAGTTGGTACGACGATGTCTTCTCCGTAACCAATGACATAATAGCTGCCAGCCACGCGGGTCATTTCTAGGCCTTTACGCGTTGTGCCCTTTTCGCCAACAAAATCCAGAACAGCTTCGGCACCAGCACCATTGGTAATGGATAAAATAGCTTCGACTTCACCACCATCGGCTTTGACCAAATGATCTGCACCACATTCGCCCGCCAATTGTAATGACACATCTGATGTATCTACTGCGATGATTTCGGCGGCGCACATCGCGCGCAAAACCTGAATGCCAATATGACCAAGGCCACCCGCACCAATCACCACCACATATTCACCTGGCAATAGATGACGTGTCGCTTTTTTGGCTGCTCTATATGCGGTTAGGCCTGCATCTGAATAAGGTGCAACGTCTTTGGGCGCTAAAGTTTTTGGCAGTAGAACGATATTACGCATAGAGGTTACTAACATTTCAGCATAGCCACCATCAGCATCAAGCCCTGGAAACGGTCCATCACCATGCATGTCTTGCCCACGACGACATGCTAAACAAGTGCCGTTTGAAATTTTGGGATGCACGATGACTGGATCACCAATTTTCAAGCCCTCTACTTCTGAGCCAATTTCTTCAATCCAACCCGCATTTTCATGGCCTAAAATCATAGGTAACAATGCATCACCTGTTGGATCCATATGAGGGCGCCAAATACCTTCAATCACGTGTAAATCTGTACGGCAAACACCCGCTGCACCAATGCGTACAATCACATCTGACCCTTTAACGATTTTGGGATCTGGAACAGTTTGATAATCTACCCAGCTCTTTGCGGTTAAATCCAAATCATATTTATTTAAAACTTGTGCCTTCATCAATTTCTCCAATATTTTTCTCAAACAAACGGTCGTTGTTTTTAACTAAGATAAAGAAGAAATTATCATTTGGTGTTTGAACAACTGTTCGAATTTTTAATTTTCACCGATAAAGCGTGTTCAAATTTTGAGCATTTGACGATTTTATCTAGCAATGTTTCCAATTTTCATGAAAATGATATAAAAAAGAGATAAGTATTGGGAGGTGCTTGATGGGGACATTATTTTCAAAAGCTCGTTATAGTTTAGAAAACAAAGGCAGCTTTGCGTATGGGGCAGTGGCTGAAACCATTGGAGATAGTTGGCACCGGTGTTTGCGGGCAGATTTAGACCCGCTTGGTACACCTGTTGAAGCCGTTATATCGCATTCTGACCTCAACATACGTAAAGATTATTCTTCCCGTATTTTACGCTTAGCTCGACCTGAAATGGAATTGTTAAGCTCGCAAATTGCTGGCGCTAATTTTTTAGTGGCCTTTGCCGATAGCGAAGGAGTTATCTTAGATTCAATAATGGATGATGAGTTCAGAGATTCTAAACCTGGCAAATCAATTGTTCCAGGTTCTATTTGGACTGAAGAATTACGAGGCACCAATGCTCTTGGACTTTCTTTATATAGTGGCAAGCCCAGTATTGTCACTGGTTCAGAGCATTTCTTCTCTAATCATAGTGGCGTATCCTGCCTAAGCGCGCCAATCATAAATTCTCAAGGGGAAGTTGTTGGCCTTATTGATGCCTCATCAGAAGTTGCTGCGCGACAATTTCATACTCATGCTTTGGTCATTCTTGCCGTTACTAATGTTGAAAACCAGCTATTTGTTGAGGATCATCGAGAAGATCATATTATTTTATTTCATCCACGCAAAGAATATATTGCGACACAAAGTGTTGGTATGTTGGCTTTCAACGCAGAGGGGCAAATTACTGGATATAATTTACGCGCTGCTGCTATATTATCTGGTATTGATATTTCAAACCATACTCATTTTAATAGTGTTTTTCAAGGTGGATTTGATGCAGCTATGTCACAACTAGGCAATGGACTTACTATAAATTTGCGAGATTGGATGAATTCAAGCTTGGTGGTAAAAATTCGGCTGACTCGTTCAAAAACAGGGTCTATGTCTGATGGTGCGCGAAAAACTATAGTGCCAATTGAATCCATCTTTGAAAAAAATATTTCAAATTATAAGGGTAGTCGTAAATTCGGTGTATTTGATGATGATACACTTAGGCATAATTTACGGATTGCCATAAAGTCTGCTCGGCATGGATTACCAATATTGATAAGTGGCAGTTCAGGTGTTGGCAAAAATTCTATGGCAATGGAAATTCACCGTCAATGCCATGGTGACTTGCCATTTATCACCATCGATTGCGCCTCTGTTACTTTCAACACCATTGAAAACCATCTGGTGGCAAAAATAAAATCGCAGTCTGGCAAGGAATCCACTGGTAAAGTTGACTTCAAAAAAGGTGGTACTTTATTGTTAGACGGATTAGAGACAATTTCAACACAAGCAATACCCGCTATTCGAGCCCTACTTAACCGTGTCCTAACTCGAAAAGGACCCATTCTAGGACAAGGAGACTGGGTGGTTATAAGCAGCAGTGCAATGACCGAGGATGATTTTAGAACGACGAAACCGATCGATGAAGATTTGATATTACGGCTGGTTGGTTTTAATTTAAAAATTCCAGGTCTTGCTAAAAGAACAGACTTTGCAAAAATTGCCCGTTTTATATTGGATCAAATTTCATCAGAACATCAACTATCACAATCAGCTTTAGAAAGTCTGCAAAATCAACAATGGCCAGATAACCTTCATGCACTTAAACGGCAATTGCAAATAATTATAGTTCACTCTACAGGCTTAATCATACGAAGTGATACTGTTGAAAAAATAATTGGCGGGCCAATACAACAAGACTGCAAGCCATGCTCACGTTGCGAAAACAGCCCTGTGAAGAAACAGTCTTGTCTTAACATCCAGAAAACCGTGAAAGACTGCAATAATAATATAGCTCTTGCGGCTCGACAATTAGGAATCGCTAGAAATACGGTTTATGCTCACTGTAACTGGCTTATTGCAGGGAGATAGAATTAGACAAACTTACTGCTAAGTTATTGATAAACACTTCTAAGTTAGACAACTACAAGTTTCCAACTCACTGATACAAAACAATTAACAGGTGCTTTCTACTCCGAGGGTCAGGGGTTCGAATCCTCTCGCGGGTACCATTATTTTTTTATATATTTCAGATACTTATCTGATTTTCCGAACATAATGAACTTTACAGTTTTACATGTTTTCGGCAAAAGTTTTACAAGTTTGTTTATTTTATGTTCTTTTTGGCTTCAAAAATTGACAGAACTTTTCGCATAGTTTTTTGATTATTTGCACTCTTATTATAACGCTTTGTCATTTTAGGGTCGGCATGACCAAGAACCAAAGCGACATCACCATCTGAAAAGCCTTTTTCTTTTGCTTGCGTTGCGAATGTGTGACGTAAGCCGTGAAAAGTCAGCCCCTCGTCTATAAGATCTTTCTCAAGCAAATCATTTCTAAATTTTTGAAACGATGAATTAAAGCCGTCTGATGTCCATTTTTGTTTGCGTGAGTTGGTACAGATGAATATTGACTCGATTTGCCAAACCTCATCAA
>NVUS02000369.1 GCA_002402005.2 OCS116 cluster bacterium
ATTCGGTGCCACTACGCGCGCGGAATGTTATAAATAATGCAGTTTTTGATATAGTTTTATAAACCGAATATTTCGATTAAGCTGTCATTGAGGTTTATAAATTTATTTTCGTCTGATATTCAAATCAGATATCAGTAAATACATCACCATAGGCTTTTTGCATTAATTCATCATGTTTCCGTAGAATGAACAATGTGTTCATGTCATGCGCCTTAGCAAATTCTGATCCGTTGACTTCGCCCATTACCATCAAAGTAGTTGCCCATGCATCTGCCAGCATACAAGATTGCGCAATGACCGATACTGAAGCTATATTATTTTGTACCGGGCCACCAGATTTTGGGTTCATACTATGCGATAACTTTTTATCTCCAACATCAATCCAGTGACGATAATCACCCGATGTTGCAACCGCGCTATTGTCCAAAGCAATCACTCCGATTGCGTCGCGTTTCTCGTAATCAGGTTTTTCCAGGGCAATATTCCAAGAGCGCCCATCTGCCTCCACGCCTATCGCACATAATTCTCCATCCAAGCTAGCTAAAGCGTTCTCAACACCAAAGCTCTTGAATACGCCGATCATTTGATCGACAGCAAATCCTTTAGCAATGCCCGAGAGGTCAATTATGCAAGGCCGAGTTTTGCGAATTTTTTGGTATTCCACATTTAATTCAAAACAGTCCGTCGCTATTGGTTGGCTTTTATTCAACTGCTGTTTGACGCGATCAACATCCAACTCGCGCCCCGTCGCCCCAAAACCCCATGCATTGACTAATCCACCAACCCCAATATCAAATGCACCCTGGCTGGTTTTGGATATTTGAAAAGCACAATCCAATACTTGGCAAAGTTCCGGTTTTAAAGGCAACCAGACATTAAGTTTTGCGCTATTAATTTTCATCAAGTCCGATTCTGGTTTCCACGTCGACATTTGTTGATCAACATTATCAACGGCAGCAAACAATGCATCATTTAGCGCATTTATATCCACCTTCTCACCCGCGTAAAAATTGGCGCAATATCGAGTTCCCATCGTTTCACCATTTATAATATGATGTTTTAAAGAATTAATAGACATCTTCCAAATACCTCCCTGAATTACGCATATCCTCAATGCTTATGCCCATCGGCTTAAGTATGAATTTCATCGCCACTTCGACTTCATTCGCCATGTTTTTGCTACCGCAAATCATTATTTGCGCGCCTTGCTTCATCAAACTGCGCAAGCTTTCTACATCTTCCGTTAAACAATCTTGCACATAGGTTTTCTGTTCAATTCTAGAGAATGCAATATGGCTGGTTTCTAATTTTTTTGCTTTTAACCAGTCGTCTATTTCCGATTCATATAAAAAATCCGATTGTGGGTCTCGACAACCAAAATATAAATGCATTGGCTGTTGTCTTATATTCTGCCGAAGAAAACCTGTTAACGGTGCAATGCCCGCGCCAGCGCCGATCAAGATAACAGGAGCATCATCTAAATCTGGTTTAAATTTTGGGTTTGGTTGAATGAAAACATCAATCTCGTCACCAATTTCCAAACCGTGCAATTGACCTGAACACAACCCGCCCGCTTGTTTGCGCACGCATATTTCCAAAAAACCATCTCGGTTCGATGATGCCAATGAATAGAAACGTGGAGTGTCGCTATTTTGCGGAATTATGCCCACTAAATCACCTGCTTCAAATTTTGGTAGCCGTAAATTGAATAATTTTGCAATGATTGACAGCTTCTTGGCATTTCCAGGCCCAAACCGCAAAATACTCGTTGGCGCTTGCACCTTTTGGCCAAAATCCTGCCTTGATACCAAAGCTAACTTTTGCGTTGCGCGCGGTTTGGGCTTGTAATCCATCTCAAGTGGCACATTCAATTCAACCGCAACCTTTTGTCCCCATTGCTCAAACGCTTGTGCAGATTGCTGATTGATGCGCTCCATTTGCATCAATTGTTGCCAAGCTTTCTCATTTAACTTTTGCTCGACATTAATGGCAAATTTGCAATATTTTGGGAATTGCTTATCACCAAAACCAAGTACCGCATATTTAAAACTCGCAATTCCAGAAATAACATCCAGTTTTTGCAAAAACTTATTGGCAGATTTGGGTGCTTCACCATCGTCATATGTTGAGGCCAGAATAAACATAGTGTCTGCATTTTTATAATGATTGGCTATTTTATTCATCTCACAAATATGTACCTTAAAATTCTGTTCAACCAATCCATCGTGCAAAGCTTTGGCAAAAGCCCAACTCGAGTTATCCTGGCTTCCCACCAAAATAATTTTATCTGCTTTTTGAGCGGAGGATATGTTGCGAATTTTTGGCCTGTCTTTGCGTTTACGCCACCATAATAGCAAACCAGTGACAGATAATACCGGTATACAACCAGTGGTCAGCCCAAGCATTAAGCCTAACCACCAAATGCCTCTGCCTGTGTGCAGCATGTAAATAAATTCATATATTTGACGCGCCAAATTGTATGGTACAAAACCAAGCATTTCTCCCGTACTGGGGTCAACATAACCTGCGCCTGAGTTTGTGCTAATTGCAAATACGTCAGTTGGGTCATCGGGGTACGGGAAGGTCAATTCTCTTAGGTCATCTAAGTTAATCTGTTTTAAAGCTTTCGAATTTATCAGCTGAATTTGCGAAGTGACATTTATGTTTTGCGGAAACTGCGCCACTTGGTTCAAGCCATCTTGAACAAATCCAAATGTCACCAAAAACATATATATCGCTGTAATAGATGAGATTAAGAAACCAACCAGCGCAAATTGTCCAAATTGAACATGCAATTTTTGTGATCCGTTGCCTTGCGCTTTGTTAAAAAACTTTCGCCAGCCACCATTACGTTTGGCAACAAGTTTTGCCCCCGAAATACTTAATATAAGCATAGACAAGGCCGCAAATGCTGCCAGAATGCGCCCACTATCATCTAAAAATAATGAACGGTGCAATTTAGTGACCCAACTTTTAAACCCGACCGCTTCATATGGCGCAATTTTGGCGGCAGTCAGCGGGTCAATTTGTTCCGCCACAGGTTGCTCATTTTCAAAATAATAAATAATAACCTTACCTGATGCCAAGCGCTTTATTTGTTCTACAGTTGGGTATTCTTGTTGAATCCTTTGGGCAACCTGAGCAACTGATAACACACTCGCATTGGATGTAGGCAAAGTCAGCCTATCCCAAGCAGGAAACACAGAAAGTACACTACCGCTTATGGATAGAATAATGATAATTATATAGGTCGAAAAGCCAAAATATTTATGCATATTTGAATACATATGGATCAATTCCTAAATTACATACTGTATGAAAAATCTTTTACATAGCGTCTTCCGCGCTGTAGTTTCGATGCATTTTGACTGGTCAACGGCACCACGATATCTGATGGACTGTCTCTGAAATCTTCAACAGATACATCAACGCGAATTTGGTAACCAGCATCTATGAGGCTATCTGCCAAATCGGCACTCACCTTTAACGTACGGCCACTGCCTGTGCTGGCGCCCGTAATGCCCCTCGCCTCAGATAAGTTCAATCCTGTTGCTGCTGACCACCCCCTCAAATGCGGATAATATTTGGACTTACCGCCTGATATCCAAATTGTGTCTTTATAAACACCATTTTCATCAGTCAGATAGAGCGCAATATACGCGCCGTTGCCACCGTAGTTTTTAAGTATTGTGGTAAATGTAATGGGCTTTGCGTGGGCAATCATTGGCAAAGTCAACATTGTTGTAATGGCGAGAGCTGCTAATTTTTTTTTCATTCTAATCTCCAGTTAATTTGATATAGGCAGACTATGAAAATGAACTGAGATTTAACTTACGGATTTAAAATATCCCGTCAGGTTGCGGTAAGAAAAAACCCCGCAAAAATCAATTTGCGGGGCACAAAATATATTGTCGGGAATTTATTTAAGAAACATCATCGTTTTCTGCGGCACGCTTTTGACCGTCGACCATAGACTTAGCTAGATTCTCTTTATGATGCCAACTTACCCATAAAACACCTGCAATATGTGCCAATACCAAAATAAGCGTTAAATTGGCAGCGCCTTCATGCAAGCTCTCTACCCAATCGGCTTTGGCATATTGTGCCAATGTCATCATCCAACCTGTCGCGGCGGTTGTGCCCAAGCTTACCAACAATGTCAATATCATGGCTCCACCGGCTGGGTTATGCCCCAAATAACGGCGTTCCTTACCGCCCAACATTGCCAATATAAATGCCGCAATGGTTCCAGGGCCTTTTACAAATTGCGTAAAGCGTGCATAGCGAGGGCCAATTAAGCCCCATACCAACCGAAAACCAATGAGCCCACCCGCTGCATACCCTGCCCAATGGTGCAAATTGTCTATGCTTTCTGCAGAAAGCCACGCAACTACAAAGCTAAGAACCAGCCCCCAATGAAAAATCCGCACCATGGGATCCCAAACTTTTACCATCTTATACTCCTCTTTAATTGTTCTTTATATTCGCTCTAAACTGATTGTCAGTCGGCTTCAATCTCTAATATTTCTAGGGTTTTGGGGTTAATTTTCATTTCAACTTCCCTTCCCCTGTCGTCAATAGCTTTCAATTCATAACAACCATCATCAATTTTTATACGCGATATTTGCATGCCTTTTTCGTTAAAAAAGGCCTTCACTTCATCTCGAGATTGCCACTCTGTTAACGGCACTTCACAAATCAATTCCTTAGCAGAAACCTCCGCAACAAATGAAGTGGATAGGCAAATGACTAGACTTACAATTCCAAATTTGGGCATATGCGCCACCTTCATTAAAATTAATTATTTGGACAATATGAAACTCATAAATGACGTAAAGCTGAAACATATTGTTTTTTTGCTTAAGCTTACCGTAAGTTTCGCATATTATATTTTCTAGAACGAAAAATAAGGTGCAATATGCGGGTATTATTGATTGAAGATAACCAAATTTTAGGCGCAGCCATTAGAGATCAAATCATTGTCGATGGCCATGGCGTAGATTTTGTTTCAAGACTAGATGAAGCCGCTGAATATATGCAAGCCACTGGATACGATCTTGTCTTATTAGATTTAATGTTGCCCGATGGTTTGGGTTTAAACTTTCTCAAAACCCTGCGATCACAAGGAGATGTCACACCGGTGATTATCCTAACCGCTTTAGACCAAATATCTGATAGAATTGCTGGGCTAGACGCTGGTGCTGACGATTACATGGTGAAACCATTTAACTTGTTTGAATTGTCTGCAAGATTAAAATCTGTTTCAAGGCGCTATGCAGGCAACCCAAATCCTATTATTTCCCACGGCGAGTTAGAAATTAATCTCTCAGCAAAAAGCATTCACAGAATGGGAAAGAACATTAATTTAACTGCAAAAGAATGGACTATTTTCGAAACATTCATTCAACGCCCAGATATGCTATTTAGCAAAACTCAACTTGAAGATAGCCTTTATGCTTATGATCGCGAGATTGAGAGCAATGCCATCGAGGTGCATATCAGCCGACTGAGGAAAAAACTTGGCAAAAATATAATTAGAACCGCGCGCGGCGTGGGTTACCGCTTGGGGGACAAATGAATATTTTCAAAAGCCTACAGTGGCGGCTAGCCATCGGCATATCAGTTGCGCTCACCATTATGTGGCTATTTGCAACAGCGGTTAGCGGATATTTTTTAAAAGAAGAAATGGATGAAATTCTTGATGAAGTGCTGATAGAATATGCAAATCGATTAATTCCATTAGCGGCCGTGGACATTAACCTGCTAAGTGATTTAAACCAAAACATATTCAGCCAGCCCTCCGATGACGATGATGAGGAGGAAAACACGCAACTTGGTTATATTATTGCCGACAAAGACAATCATATTCTAATGAATACTAGTGAAGGCGCACAAAAATTACCCGAGCTGACAGGTCAGTTTTTTATGAATTTTGGTGAATTTAGAATATATGATGCATTTGATGACAAAAGCCAACTAAGGGTTACAATTTTTGAACCCAATGCCCATCGCCAAGAAGCAACTTTAGAAACAGTCGGCGGCTTGTTATGGCCACTCATTCTATTCATCCCCTTAAGCCTATTCGGAATTTGGTTTGCCATCCTAAGATCGATGAGGCCTGTATTAAATTTACAACAACAGGTTGATAATAAAAACAGCAGTGATTTAGACGATATATATATCAAAAATTTGCCATCCGAAATCGAACCTGTTGCCAATGCCATTAACAATCTTTTGAAAAGACTCAGAAACTCGCTCGAATTGGAAAGAAACTTTGCCGCCAATAGTGCACATGAGTTGCGCACCCCACTTGCGGCAGCACTCGCACAAACCCAGCGATTATTGGATGAGACCAAAAACCAAAATAGTCACAAACGTGCACAGAATATAGAAACAGCATTGTTGCGATTGATTGCGCTGTCCGAGAAATTATTACAACTCGCCAGATCTAAAAGCATCGAGATTGTTAGCACAAACCACGTAAACCTTGTTCCCTTATTAAAAATGGTAATTGAAGATTTTACACGGCTTGACGAAAATAAGAATCGCGTAGAGACACATTTTGATGCGCAAAACATATCCAGTAAAGTCGACCCCAATTCATTTGCTATTTTGGCCAGAAATTTAATTGAAAATGCTCTAAAGCATAGCCCCGAGAACAGTAAAATATTAATCAAATTTACAAATGACCAACAATTAATTGTTACCAACGAATGTGAAGTCATTGGCGCAAATAACCTAAGCCAACTCACCCGCGCCTTTGAACGTGGCAATACCGAGGCCAACGGTACAGGTCTTGGCTTGGCCATTGTTACATCCATAGCACGGGGCTTAAATAGTGAACTAATACTCACGTCTCCCCTACCGAATTCAAAAGGCGGGTTTGAAGCGAAAGTTACATTGAACAATTAATGGCATAGATTATGATATAGCTTTGAAAACCACAAACACTTAAGACTTTGTTTTTTAATGATTAAATATCTATCGTTCACGCACTCCCCACCCGCCATTTGCACTTTTAATTTAATTGATAAATTCACATTTTCAAATTTTATAATTGGTTATTTGGGCTAACTAAGATACATTTCTCTACCCCTAACCAATCAAAATTGTATAGTTATATCAAACCGTTTCACCAATATTATAAAATAATTTCAGTCGACAACTACCAAACAGGATATGCATTATCAGCCATTTTGCGTTTCCCTTTTGGCTTTAGAAATTATTCTCATCAATCAGGTTGTTACGAATGGCGAGCGCCACGGCTTCGGCGCGGTTGGATACATCGAGTTTTTGCAAGATTGCGCTCACATGGTATCTTGCTGTAGGCAACGAAACGCCCAAATGTCTCGCAATTTCGGGGTTGGTAAACCCCTTGGTCATCAGCGCCAAAACCTTTTTTTGTTGCTCGCCCATTTTAACCATTGGTTCTGCAATGCTGGCATTTGGGTTTATAAGCGCAGCTTCATTTAAGTTCATTACAAAATCAGGCGGGGTGAGAAGCTCACCGGCATGTATGCGTCTAATTGAATCCGTCAATTCCTTAGCAGACACATCTTTTCGAAGATAACCTCGTGCACCCGCTTTCAGCATTCTATAAACCACATCTTTGTCTGCAAATGTGCTTAACCCCAAAATACGAATTTGCGGGTTATGAGCTAAAATCAACTGTGTCGCCTCAATCCCGCCTAAGCCATCCATGCTGATATCCATAATCACAATATCGGGTTTTAATTTCCGGCTCAGAAACAGCGCTTCTTCTCCACTTTCTGCTTCGGCAATGACTGTCAAGCCCAACATGGTACCCAATACATGTATCAACCCTTTTCTAACAACGGTGTGGTCATCAACGATGAGAATTCGGATGTCTTCAATTTTTGTCATTTGCATACCATATCGCTGTTATCGTTGTGCCTTTGCTGGGCGAGGATTCTATTTCGAACGAACCACCAATAAGCTCGATTCGCTCTTTCATAATTTTCAAACCCATATGTGAAGGCGGCACATTCTCTATGTCAAACCCGCGGCCAGTATCAGAAATTTTAATCATGGCTTGGTTTGCAAGGCCGTCAAATGTAATCTGAACATCAGTAGTTTTTGCGTGTTTGTTTATATTATTCAGGCATTCTTGGGCAATTCGATAAAATGTAATTTGCACATTTTCGGGCAATATAACATCATTTCCAATTTGAACTTTAACCATCATTTGGTTCAAACGTTCAAAATTTTTCGCGATGTTATTCAAGAAAACCCCAAATGATTTTTCAGAAAATTCCGTCGGACGCAATTCGAACAGCAGCAAGCGCATTTCCGACAGGGCCTGGCGGTTCAATTGGGTCATTTCATTTAACGTGCGGTTGGCGCGCTCTGGGTCTTTTTGCCATAGCTCAGGTAAAGTATCGGCAATTAATGTTGCCGAAAATAAAGTTTGATTGACGGTATCGTGTAACTCTCTGGATAAATGATTGCGCTCTTCAAGCCGCACATTCTTGGTGGCCAATTCGGTGGCTTCTGCGGTGCGAAGTTCAACTTTTTCTTCGAGCGTGTTGACCAATTCATGCTGCGCTTGTGCCATTTGGTTAAACGACTGGGTGAGAAAACCAATTTCATCACGATAAATCACCGGCACTTTGGTCGATAATTTTCCATCGCGAAATTGTTGCACGCCACCTAATAATTTCACCAACGGTCGATCCAAACTTATCCTAAAAAATATTGGAAATATAACCAGAATGAACAAGCTAGCCAGCAAAATAAAATAAGCAATCGGGGCAAATATTCGATCTAAATATACCAAGAAATCTAATTTGTAATCCTCCATCAACCCCATATTTTCTTGCCCCACGATAGATACAATATCCGTGAATTTACTTCTTTGAACCCCACCATTCTGCGTGCCAGGGGTAATGCCAACCATAAGCGGTGAAACATGATTTAAAAACACATCTGGCTCGACGGTTTCAGGCAGCTTCTTATATATGAATTCAATGGCACCCGTTGCGTATAATGTCGCTTGAAATGTATATTCATCATGTGGCCAAATGGTTCCAATCATTTCATTCCAAGTTAAAACCACGCGGTCATTTTGCTTTTTAATAAACAGTCCGCGGTTCTGGTTAAAGCCAATCCCGTCAATCACTCTTTCTTCAAGCGTGTCAATTTCAGCACCCAGCGGAAATATAGCTGGCTGCGGTCCAAAACGATGTAAAACATGCTGAAACAGCGGTTGAAATTCAAACCCTATCATACCCAGATGCCGCATATAAACGCGGCTATATCGCCCGCCAAAATAAGGAAAATCAAATGGCAGCTCCACTAAGTTTTCATATGGCTCCCCACGTTCACCAAGTATATTATCAAAGCTATATTCATGAGGCATTGCCGTATAGCCACCATTGGCATTGGGTTCAAATCGAATGGCGCTGTGTATTGTAATCGGGTTGTTATATTTATAAGGTTCCGCATATATCGGCCCAATTAGCCAAGCCACACCGCTCATAATTGCCAAAATGGTGGTTAAAGTTATGCCAACAAGCTTGATTCTGAATGAACTATGCTCAGGCGCGATATTCAAGAAAATAATGGCAAAGCCAAATATTAAAAATATAAACATCACACTAGACATAAATTCGCCGACAATTGGGCTAATAACGCCGAGGCCTCTCAGGTAAAGAACAAAAACCAAAAGAAGTAGCAATAAAGAGAAAAACAAAAACACCCTTGCCGTTCCCGCCATGCGCGAAAGCGGCGTCCAGAATAGCAAAAGAGCCATCATAGTTTGTGTCGTCGATTGCAGCCAGTTGATTTTTTGCTCATCTGCAATGGCGTGCCACATTTGGCGAAAAAAAGTTATAATAACCCAGGTGAAACCAACAATATAAAGCAAATCCATCCATGAATGTCGATATTCAAGGAAACCCTGAACTAGGATTAAATGGCGCTCAACAGCCACATAAATCTCTACAATTATCATGCTGAGGTAAAAGAGACGAATTAGATATCTCTCTAACCTACTAATTTTCAACTTTTCCTGAAAATGATACGCAAAATAATTAAACCCACACAAAGCAATTATTCCCATTGGGCTAACCCATGCAAGCACATAAGCAGAATAATCTGGATGAAGAGTGACCTTAGCAAATTGCAATAAAATATACCCGGTGAGCGCGGTGAATGTCACACATAATGCCGTAGATGTATAATTGGATTTGCCACTAAAAACACCAACCCAAACTTGGTTTAAAAAATACCCTGCCACCATTGTAACAAGAATTAATTCAACCAGATAGCTAATAGAAAATGGGTTCCAGAGTAATATTGACATTGAATTTTAGAAATATTTCCTAATGTTGATGTGAGCCATTCAGCCAAGTCTAACCATTATTTTATACACCTGATATCATAGCGTTACACCTATACATACATACAGATTTCCCTAAACATTCGTATAGTTTTCACAAACATTCACTCAGCCAACCTAAACATTCGTTTAGTCGTACCTATATAGTTGCACAGTTCCTCTATGTGTTCAATGAGTGTCTATTGCCTCCATCTCAACATAACTGGCTTCATCATAATAAAGCTAGATAATTATTAGAACTGGAATGCAATAATGTTTTCAAAAAAAATAAATCACTTTTCAATACCCGCGAATGCTCACAATAAAAAACGCAGTGTCATGGCCTCATTGCCATTTGCAATCACTCTGGCAATATTTTTATTTCCGCAAACAGCATACAGCGCGTCATCGAATACACAAAACTCTCAAACATCTGCTGATAACACCAATATGAGCAGCAATAGCGTTGAGCTAAAGACACTAACCGAACAACAACGAACAACATTGGATGCAATAGCCAAAGATAAAGAGCTACCCGTTGAAGTTTTATATAAATTATTTAAAGCTATAAAACATCAACTTCCAAATGAAAGTGACTCCGATCTTTTTGAGTTAATGTCAGAAGCAATAGATGAGATGGAAATAGAAGAGTTAGAAGCAGAAATAGCAGAAGCAATAGAAGAAATAGAAGCAGAGATAACAGAAGCAATAGAAGAGATAGAAGTAGAGATAACAGAAGCAATAGAAGAGATAGAAGAAGAGATGACAGAAGCAATGGAGGAGATAGAAGCGGAGGTAACAGAGGCAATAGATGAGATGGAAGCAGAGATAACAGAAGAAATAGATGCGGCCATTGATGAAGCCAATCAATAAAAGCCGATCAGCAAGTGGTTATGCTTAATGACAATGCCGAAATAGAACAGGCAAATCGGGGCTGTCAGATATTTTGTGTAACTAGCTGTTTAAAATTTTATTCTACCTTCAAATAGAATAGCGAATTGGTTTAAGGCTAGTGGCCAATTCCTAATTGGCATTGTCCATTTTTTCTGGGCATTTTGC
>NVUS02000037.1 GCA_002402005.2 OCS116 cluster bacterium
GGTGTAAAACCAAAAAAGTTAAAATCGCGTTTGGATAATTTGGCGTTAAAATTATAAGTGGTGATGGCCTCAAAAGCTTTGGCTTTGTAAGAAATGTCGGCTTCGGAATAAATCGTGATGCCATGCTCAAATTCTTTATAATAACCAAGCCCACCATTAACTTTCCAATAAGATAGGTTGGGCTCGACATATTTTGCCCGCGCCACGCCGCCCATAAAGCGCACAAAGCTGCTGCTATCGATTGAGACTTGCACCGAGGCGTTCAAGCTGGCGACGGTGTTGGTATAGTCATTATTGTTAAGATTTTCGGTGCTGCCATAGGTTGCGGTTAAGCTGCCCAAAACTTGTGGGCTGAAAACATGGTCAAATGTGCTGCTGATGGCATAATGTTTCTGGCTGATTTTTTTATCGGATATGCTAAGTGAAGCCGATGCGTTGATGTTAATTTTGCTGGCATTGTTCAAACGAATGGTTGGGCCGCTATTCATCGCCAAAGTGATCACATCGGCAGTGGGTTTTGGGTAACGGGTATATTCGCCGGTGGCACGTATTGTCCAGCTGGCATTTTCTGCCAACCGAAAACGATAGCCGCCGGTTACATTGGCGCTGATTGCCACGCCCGATTGGGCTTGCTCACTCGGTGCAATGGGGATGCCGGCTTTGCAATCTAAGCCAAAAGCTGCCAGCAAGTTGGTCCAAGATTCAACACCCTTTGGGGTCGATGCGGTGTCTTCGCAATAATATATATCTTTGCTGCTGCCGCCATTGAGATTGGATTGCGGCAATATATTGCCACCAACATTAAAGAACCATCTTTTGCGCAAATCGATTTGGCTTAAATATTGGCCGATGACATTTTGGGCTTGGTCACTACTTATTGATGAACGCAATATTTGAAAATGATGTTTGGCCGCCAAATCATCATCGGTGGCAAATAACATTTGGGCAAGCTTATAACGCGCCATGGTCAGGCTTGGGTCAACGGCCAATAATTTACGCAAAGTCACAATGGCTTGGTCTTTATGGCCAGAAAAAAACAAGGCATCAGCCAACATGCTTTGGGCGATGATGATATATTGTTTGGTCTCAAATTTTTTATAGATAATGGCCTGAACAGCTTTGCCGGCTTGGCCATTCTCCAACAGAAATTTGGCCAGTTCAAGGCGTTTGCTGTCAGTCATTTCATCTAAATTTACGGTTTGGGTATCTGTGGCGGCGGCCAATGCCAATGTCGGAGCAAAAGCCAATAAGCAGGCTATATATAGGGCGGAGAATAGCGCCGTAAACTTTTTAGGGTGTAAAATCATCTATTTAAATACTCGTAACATGGGTAAAAACAATCTCATCTCGCGCCGCAATATAACATTATTTGGGCAAGATGCAAAGAGATCCAATTGAATCTCTTTGCATAAATTCATCATTTGGCCTTGGCGTTAAACGCACCAACCAGCACATCTGCTCCATCGGCAAAATCGGTAGTGCCCATAAAGCTGGCGGCGTCATTGCCATAAGCGCTGCCTTCTACATAACCTTTGACCGCAGTTTTGCCGGTAGGCGTGTAGGTTGCGCCATTGTCACTAAAGGTGACTGTGTTGCTTGAAGAGCCGGCAAATTTAATTTCGCCAATGGCATTTGCGCCATCTTTAACCGTAATGTCACCGGTATAAGTGCCAGCGTTAAAGTTTACATTCAAGCCACCGACACCGCTCAATTGATCATAATCAGTGCCGCTCCAGCTGGCGATGCCGCGGAAATTAATGTCATATTTGCTCGCCGTGGCTTTGTCTTTCACTTGGTTAGCGGCAGTGCCTTCAGTGCCAGCTGCATAAAATGCGCTGTACTGGTCGCCATTTCTATAGGCACCATAAAATTCTTGGTCTTTAATGTCTTGTTGTGGGGTTAATAAATCAACCACATAATCTTTAATGTCGCCATCGCTGACAATGGCTTTGATTGTGCCGCCGGTGGGGATGAAATCACTGGTGGTTAAATTGGATGCGACTTTGTCTTTTAATTTGCCATCAGGGTCTGATTCATAATTTTTAAACGCGGTGACTTTGCTGGTGTCGGTGCCAAATTTACCCTGAATGCTCATATTGGCACGTTTAACTTTGGCGCTATCAATCTTGCCGTTGCTGGCATCGTCAATGCTTAAATTTACCTGTATATCCATACCAATAATCATTGGGTGGTTTTGCACCCGGTCCCACACGCCGCCATTTTTAATGCGGCTGGTGCCATTGGCAATGGCGTGAACGTTGGATGAAATATCAACCCCGCCAAGCCCGGCAGTGGTGCCTTTTGCGGCGCTATATTTGCTTTTTGTGGGGTCGAAGTTAGATTTATATGATGCACCCTCATTGGCGCCATTGCCGGTCAGTGCATTGGCGTTTACCGCGGCCAATGCGGCGGTGCTTTCAGACTGAAAGTTAAAATCCAAACCAGCTTTGTCACTGTCGAGCGGTACGCAAGCTGTCAGTGCCAAGCCGCTAAGCATGGTTGCAGATAATATAATTCTTTTCATCATTGCCTCATTATTTTTTCGTAAAAGTGAATCACTGGCTAAACTTTAGTTAATTCATGTCTTATGTCAATATAATATGCCCATTTGCGGGGCTTTGCGCGATATTGTAAAATTATATATATTCGCCTTTCTGCGTATATAATGAGCGGCGATATTCTTTACTTGACATATAGGCCACATCGGCATATTTTGCGGCCAAGTTCATAAGAGTTTAAACTCTAAACGGTCATATACATATTGTATTTTGTGCATTTCATGCCAATATAGTGGGAGATATGAAAGTTAACATTCAACAGCGCGTTGCGCCCTTGGATGATTTTCTCGTCGTTTTGGTTTGAATTTTAAAAGGTATTTGGAATGTTTGAAAGTTTATCAGACCGGTTAGGCGATATATTTGACAAGATTACTGGGCGCGGTGCGCTTAGTGAATCAGACGTCAGCGCCGCCATGCGCGAAATTCGCCGCGCGCTGATTGAAGCTGACGTTTCATTGGATGTTGTCAAAGCCTTTATCGCCACCGTTAAAGAACAAGCCATTGGCGCTGCCGTGGTTAAATCGGTTAAGCCGGGCCAAATGGTGGTCAAAATTGTTCATGATGAATTGGTGGCTATGTTGGGCGAAGAGGCTGTGCCTTTAAACCTAAATGCTGTGCCGCCGGTTGGCATTATGATGGTTGGTTTGCAAGGCTCTGGTAAAACCACCATGACCGCCAAACTTGCCAAACGCCTAACCGAGCGTGATAAGAAAAAAGTTTTGATGGCTTCGCTGGATATCTACCGCCCAGCGGCGCAAGAACAGTTAGCCATTTTAGGCCGTTCAATTGGTGTGGAAACATTGCCGATTGTCGAAGGCCAAAAGCCCTTAGACATTGCCAAACGCGCGCAAATCGCGGCCAAATTAGGCGGTTATGACGTATTGATGATTGATACCGCCGGTCGTTTGCACATTGATGATGAATTGATGGGCGAAGTGGCGGGTGT
The DNA here is from genome assembly GCA_002402005.2 of OCS116 cluster bacterium. Taxonomy (GTDB): domain Bacteria; phylum Pseudomonadota; class Alphaproteobacteria; order Rhizobiales; family OSC116; genus OCS116. The sequence continues at coordinate 3,505 of NVUS02000037.1, forward strand.
ACGCGATATCATCAAACCAGCCGAAACTTTGCTGGTGGCCGATAGCCTAACTGGCCAAGATGCGGTGAATGTAGCCCGCGCGTTTAACGAAAAAGTCAAAGTAACC
>NVUS02000370.1 GCA_002402005.2 OCS116 cluster bacterium
CTGACCATTACAAATGGCAAACCAATCACTATGGCAATCAATTCTCTATTTGGCTTTAATACAGATATGGGGTTGGTAGCTGCGATGATTGTGGTGTCAGTGATTCCAGGAGTAATCTTGTTCTATTTTATTAGAAACCATATATCCAAAGGATTTGCTATAGGTCATTGAATTTAATCAATAATTTAAATTAGACTATTTAAATTATTATTAGTAACAGTAAGGCAGAAGCCAAACTTAAATGGAAAAAGCGGGTCCGTTCTTATTTGAAGGGGCAGATGGAATTGGCATAAAAGAGGAAACACAATGCTTAAACAGGTATCAAAAATTATAAACATATTTTCTGTAAAAACGCAGGTGATTACCATAACTGTATTAAGTGCTTTTGGAATATCAGCTGTGGGGTTCAGCGCATTCTTTACAACAGAATACACATCTGAAATTACTGGAGCGAGCATTGAAATGTCAAATGTTGCTTCAGAATTTAGTGAAATGGGGAAATTTGGCTTGGAAATGCGAAGGCGTGAAAAAGACTATTTATCAACATATGACACAAAATTTACAAGTGATTATGAACAGGCCTACAAACAGGCAATCGGAATTTCAAAAAATCTAGCAAATCAAATTGATAGTGAAGATGCCATTCTCGATTTAAATAAAATAACCAAAGGATTTAACTCCCTATCACTACAATTCGAAAAGGTTATAGAACAAAGCCAAATCTTAGGGGTTGATCAAACGTCAGGTTATCTAGGCCAACTAAATTTATCTACTTCTGAAATTGATGGCGTTGTCGAAAAGGTGAAAAAAGAAGTTTTCAAGCCATCACAATTAGATGGTGTAATAGCTGGGTTATTTGCGCTTCGTCTTCAGCAAAAGGAATTTATGTTAACTGGGAAATCTTCAATTTTAGAAGACTATGAAGTGGAATTAAAAAAATTAGACGCGACCATTGCAAAAGTATTTTTGAGTAGCTCCCAAAAAGAAAAATTAGCAAAGTCACTAGAAGCCTACAATGTAAGTTTCAATTCCTGGAGTGGCGCAAAAGATAGTTTTAACCAAGAGGTTCTAAAACTCGGCTCAATATATAATGATTTTGCACCGTTAATTGTAGCAAAAGGAAATTTTTATACAATTGAAAGCCAGTTGGCGACAGATAAAAGAATTGAAGCGCAATCGACCTCAAACATAATGCTACTAATTATCTCCGTAATAATAGTTTTAATTATTACAGTCATAAGTTTGATATTTGCCACAAATATTGCCCAAAAAATTAAGCAACTAAATCAAACAATGCAAAGCTTGGTAGAAAATGACACTGAAGTTGAAATACCAAATGTTGATTTGAAAAATGAACTGGGTGACATGGCAAAATCGCTTCTTATTTTTAAAGATAATATTTTAGCAAAAATGCAGGCCGAAATTGAGAAAGAAAAGCAAAATGGTGAAGAACTTCGTAAAGTGAAGTATGTAGCTGGGTTGATTGATGGTTTCCAATTGAAGTCTACTGAGAGTATCAAAAATGTTCAAATGGCATCAGAAAAACTAGAAGATGTATCAAAGAGCTTGAATGAATCTGCATCTGATATGCAACAACAAAGTAAACTAGTGATTAGTAATGTTAATGACACATCAGAAAACGTAACAAGTGCAGCGGCTTCGACTGAGGAAATGGTTGCATCTATTAGTGAGATTGCCGAACAAGCGGCTTTGTCTACCGATATAGCTGATGAAGCAAGAACGATGACAACAAAGACTGTGTCAGTCATAAATACGTTATCCTCTAGCGCAAAACATATTGAAGAAGTTGTAAAATTAATCGAGGAAATCGCTGAACAAACGAATTTGTTGGCATTGAATGCGACCATTGAAGCTGCAAGGGCTGGTGATTCTGGTAAAGGATTTGCTGTTGTCGCGAATGAGGTCAAGAGTTTGGCAAATCAAACTGCGAAGGCTACTGACGAGATTGCTGAAAGAGTGAACGCTATTCAAAGTGATAGTGTAAAGGCGAATGAAGCTATTGTTGAAGTTGAAAATATAATCGGTAAGCTTTCAAATTCTTCGATGGGTGTTGCAACAGCAGTTGAAGAGCAGAGTGCAGTAATTAATGAAATTTCATCAAATGTTGTAAACGCATCCTCTCTTTCGACAAAAAGTTCTGAGTCTATGACAGCTGTTGGGTCTTCGATTGACATTGCTAAAACGGTGTCTAGTGATGTTTATGACCTTGCAAATGATCTAAACGGACAGATTTCAGATTTACAGTCAGAAATATCAAAATTCCTATCGGGTGTTAAATCTGCATAGAGCAATACATTTATTACAGTCATATATATAGGCACGACTTTCGCATTTTTAGTGTTCTTCAAATGCGAAAGTCCATTCCAATTGGCATTCGTTTTACTTTTATTTTTTAAATTATTTTGCAAATTTCGCTGTATAGAAAGTTAATTTGTATAACTTCGAACATTTCGAATAATTTAGAAGAAAAACGAAGATAATTATTGAGAAAGCGAAATTACAATGCTAGTCTCGAAAAAAAAGAACTGTATTGAGGGGTACTGGTGTCAAATTTCAAAACAAATAATGAGCAAACTAATCAACGCATAGTCGATCTATTTATTATAGGTGGTGGTGTGAACGGTTGTGGTATAGCTCGTGATGCTGTTGGAAGAGGCCTAAGTGTAGCTCTAGCCGAAAAAGCGGATTTAGGGGGTGCGACTTCTTCGGCATCCACAAAAATGTTTCACGGTGGACTAAGATACCTTGAGTTTTTTAAAGTTCGGTTGGTGCGTGAAGCACTTGTAGAACGCGAAATTTTGTTGCGAGCAATGCCTCATATTAGTTGGCCGATGAGATTTGTACTCCCGTACCATAAAGATATGCGCTTTGAAGGTGAAACTTCAGTTTCACAACTTTTGAAATACACGATGCCTTGGTTGAAGGGTAGGAGACCTGCTTGGTTAATTAGGATCGGTCTTTTCGTCTATGATCATTTAGGTGGCAGAAAAATACTACCTGCTACTTCCAGTGTTAATTTGAATGAAGATGTGGTTGGCGAAACTCTAAAGTCAAAGTTTAAAAAGGCTTTTGAATATTCTGATTGTTGGGTTCAAGACAGTCGTTTGGTTATTTTAAATGCGAGAGACGCTTATGAGCGTGGCGCTAACATTATGGCAAGAACAGAAGTTTTGTCAGCAGTGAGAAAAAATGGCATTTGGGAAGTTGTGACTAAGCCTTTTAGCGGAGCCGAAGAAACTCATTATGCGAAAGCGCTAGTTAATGCTAGTGGCCCGTGGGTTGAGAATGTAGTTAAGAACGTAGCTCGCGTTACCGATTCCTCAGGTGTTAGACTGGTGCGAGGAAGTCATATTGTGACAAAAAAACTATTTGATCATGATAAAGCTTACTTTCTACAGGGTGTTGATGGACGAATAATATTTGTACTTCCTTATGAAGATGATTTTACATTAATTGGCACAACTGATCAGGATTATCATGGGAGTGTCGATAATATTTCTTGTGATGCGGATGAAGTTGATTACTTGTGTAACTTCGTTTCTGATTACTTCAAAAACCCAATAAATAAAGATGATGTTGTTTGGTCTTATTCTGGCGTTCGCCCATTATATAATGATGGCGCTAAGTCTGCGACTTCGGCAACTAGAGATTATGTTTTGGTTGTTAACCAAGATAATGGCTCCCTCGAAAGTAAAGGTGCAATTGCACCTTTACTTAATATTTACGGTGGAAAAATCACTACCTATCGTCGCCTGGCAGAATCTGCTCTTGATAAGCTCTCCCTGTTTTTCCCAGAGTTAGGTCCCAAATGGACAGCTGATGCCTCCCTGCCAGGCGGCGGTTTCCGAGTGAGTGAAGTTCAGCTTCTTATTAATAATTTAGAATCAAGATACCCTTTCCTAGATAATTATTGGGCAAAGCGGATGATTCGCACATATGGAACAGATGCAGAATTAATTCTCGCTGATGCCACTTCCAAAGAAGAGCTAGGTGTTGATTTTGGATGTAGCTTAACAGAAGCGGAAGTAAATTGGCTTTTAGAAAAAGAATTTGTGTATTGTGTAGAAGATGTTTTGTGGCGCAGAACCAAATTGGGTTTGAGAATAAATGAAGCTCAAAAAGATGAGTTACAAAATTGGATAACAAATAGGCTTGAAAGCCAAGAAAATAGCGTAGCTGCTAATTAAATTCCAGGGAGGAAATAAATGTCCTTGCAGCTTAAAGATGTGACCTTAACCGTAAACGGACGGCCGCATTTATTTGAAACCAGCTTAGAATTGGAAAAAGGCACAATGAATGTGTTATTAGGTCCAACTCTAGCAGGTAAAACTACACTAATGAGATTGATGGCGGGACTAGACGTTCCGACTTCAGGAAAAGTGTATTGGAATGGTAAAGATGTAACTGGTATGCGCGTACAAGATCGCCATATAGCTATGGTTTACCAACAATTCATTAATTACCCAACAATGAGCGTATATGATAATATTGCTTCTCCGTTGCGGTTAATGAAACAATCAAAAAGTGAGATCGACAAAGCAGTCAGAAGTACTGCCGAGATTGTCAAAATGTCAGACATGCTTGATCGAAAACCTTTAGAATTGTCTGGTGGACAGCAGCAAAGATGCGCTTTGGCGCGGGCTTTGGTTAAAGGATCTGGCCTTGTATTGTTGGATGAACCTTTAGCTAACCTCGATTATAAGTTGAGAGAAGAGTTACGAGCTGAAATTCCCAAGATGTTTGAAGAATCTGGAGCGATTTTTGTTTACGCAACGACTGAACCAGAGGAAGCCTTATTGCTTGGTGGCAATACAGCAACTTTGTGGGAAGGGCGTATCACTCAATTTAATAAAGCACCTGAAGTTTATCATCGTCCTAACAATATGATCACTGCAAGGGTATTCTCAGACCCACCAATGAACTTTCTGAAACTTTCCAAAATAGGAAATCAATTGTTCCTTGATGATGGTCAAGCAATGTTAGCAACTGGAAATCTCAGTAAGTTAAAAGATGGTAAATATATGGCAGGTTTTCGTCCCAATCATTTGGAGTTAAATGCGCCAAATGATACTGCAATGAAATTTTCTGCTCTTTTGAATGTAACTGAATATACAGGTGCGGAAACATTTTTACACATGGAACATGGTGGGCACAACTGGGTTGGCTTAGTTGAAGGCACGCAAAAGTTAGATTTGAATTCTATTTTGCCCGTCTACCTAGATGCTGGTCACATTTACATTTTTGCTGAAGATGGAGCATTAGTAATGCCTGCGTCTTATGCAACAGCAGCATAGAGGAGAAAATAAATGGCGAAAATAACATTATCAAACCTTGCACATTCATATTCTTCTAATCCAAAAAATGAATCTGATTATGCATTAAAAAAATTAAACCATGTTTGGGATGATGGATCGGCGTATGCACTTCTCGGGCCGTCAGGTTGTGGCAAATCCACCTTACTGAATATCATTTCTGGATTGCTAATACCGTCTGAAGGTCAGATATTTTTTGATGATCATGATGTCACAAACGCAGACACTTCCGAAAGAAATATTGCTCAAGTTTTTCAGTTTCCAGTAGTTTATGACACAATGACTGTTAAGCAAAATTTGGCTTTCCCGTTAAAAAACCGAAAAGTAGATGCAAGTTATATCGAAGCTCGGGTTAACGAAATTGCAGAAATGATTGGTGTGACGGAAGTCTTGAATAACAAGGCTCAAGGACTTACTGCGGACGCTAAGCAAAAGATTTCTTTAGGTCGCGGAATGGTTAGAGAAGATGTGAATGCCATTCTATTTGACGAGCCTTTGACAGTCATCGACCCACATATGAAATGGGAATTGCGTACTCAGTTAAAAGCACTACATCAGCAATTAGAACACACTATGATTTATGTGACTCATGATCAGACAGAAGCTTTAACTTTTGCTGACAAAGTTGTGGTCATGTTCGACGGAAAAGTTGTCCAAATTGGCACACCGACAGAACTATTTGAACGACCCAACCATACATTTGTTGGTTATTTTATTGGTTCACCAGGAATGAATTTTTTGACTGTTGCAATCGAAGGTCAGAAAGCTTTTATCCACGATGAAGAAATTGATTTGGGTAATAATTATTCAATTTCAAGAGGTAAGGTCGAAATCGGTATTCGCCCAGAATTTGTTAGTTTATCTGATGATGCAAGCGGTCTTCCCGTAAAAATAAAACGAGTAGAGGATGTTGGCCGACACAAAATTGTTCGTACAGACTTTTATGGGACGGAAATCAATTTGATAGTTTCATCTTCAACAATGGTTCCCTCAGATTCATGTCGCTTGAAATTCAAAAAATCAGCAGTGAACGTCTATCTAGATGGCTGGCGGGTAAACGGGGAGACAGTATAATGAATAAAACAGTTAATCAAAAGGCGTGGTTTCTTGTTCTGCCAGTACTTGTGTTGGTAGCATTTTCAGCCGTAATTCCATTAATGACAGTTGTGAATTACTCTGTGCAAGACACATTTGGAAATAATATTTTTTATTGGGTAGGGCTTGAATGGTTCGAAGAAATTTTAAATTCTGAGCGTATTCATAATGCTTTGGGTCGTCAAATTATATTCACTTCAATTATTATGCTAATTGAAATTCCACTAGGTATTTTCATAGCATTGCAAATGCCCAAAAAGAACGGCTTATGGTCTTCATTATGTCTCGTGCTAATTGCACTACCGTTATTGATTCCTTGGAACGTAGTGGGTACAATTTGGCAAATATTCGGGCGCATAGATATTGGATTATTGGGTTACAGCCTAAATGCTTTAGGAATTGACTATAATTATGTTCAAAATCCACTTCATGCTTGGATAACCATAATTGTTATGGATGTGTGGCACTGGACATCACTTGTTGTATTGCTTTGCTATGCGGGACTTCAATCAATACCTGACGCCTATTATCAGGCCGCGAAAATTGATCAAGCAAGCAGAATTAATATATTTAGATATATCGAACTACCGAAGATGGCAGGTGTTCTTCTAATTGCATCATTACTTCGTTTCATGGATAGTTTCATGATCTATACGGAACCTTTTGTTTTAACTGGTGGCGGACCTGGAAATGTAACAACATTTCTATCAATTGACCTAGTTAAAATGGCGATTGGACAATTTGATCTTGGTCCAGCCGCCGCCTTTTCACTCATGTATTTCTTGGTCATATTGCTGATTTCTTGGGTGTTCTTTACCGTGATGACTAATTTAGATAAGAAGGAGGGCGTTTAATGGCTGAGCTAGTTTTTTCAACTAAAAAACGTAAACCGTGGATCAAGAAGTCAGCGGTGATTATGATAATTTATATATTGTTTTTGCTGATCCCAATTTATTGGCTACTTAACATGAGCCTAAAAACAAATAACGAAATTTTAGGTCAATTTTCTATGTGGCCTGAGAACCTAACATTTGCAAATTACTTGGTTATCTTTACAGACCCAAGCTGGTATTGGGGATATTTTAATTCAATAATATATGTTTTGTTGAATACTGTTATATCCCTAGCAGTTGCGTTACCTGCTGCATATGCTTTTAGTCGCTACTCATTTATGGGTGATAAGCATTTATTCTTTTGGTTGTTGACCAATAGAATGGCACCACCTGCCGTATTTGCTTTACCTTTCTTTCAGTTATATTCCAGCGTTGGTCTATTTGACACGCATATAGCAGTAGCATTAGCCCATACTCTATTTAACGTTCCTCTTGCTGTATGGATTTTAGAAGGCTTTATGCGAGGTGTTCCGAAGGAAATTGACGAAACAGCCTATATTGATGGTTACGGTTTTTTCACCTTCTTTGCTAAAATATTTACCCCTCTTATCTCTTCAGGGATCGGTGTTGTTGCTTTCTTTTGTTTCATGTTCTCGTGGGTCGAATTATTGCTTAGCCGCACTTTGACATCAGTAGATGCTAAATCAATTGCCGCAACAATGACACGTACTGTGTCAGCCGCTGGCCTTGATTGGGGTGTGTTGTCTGCCGCAGGCATCCTGACAATAATCCCAGGTGCTTTAGTAATTTATTTTGTAAGAAACCACATCGCCAAAGGCTTTGCTATGGGTCGTGTTTAAAAATTGGAGTTAGAAAAATGGATCTTTCATGGATGGCATGGACAATGCCAACGGCTGCTTTCTTCGTCTTTATAGGATTGTCATTATTAGTAATGTCAATCTGGGCAATTAAAGCGCCACAGGCGCCAAGGATTGGAGTTCTGAAAATTGAAACAACTCCAGGTGATCGGTTATTTATTAGTTTGCTCGGTTCAGCATTTATATGTCTGGCCTGGCTCGGAATGTTCGGCTCTCCAGTTTATGGAGCGTTGATCGTGTGTTGTATTTATGCTTTAGCGGTTTTTCGCTGGGTTTGAATATGAAGAATGCAGTACTTAACAATTATGTTTGGGCTGATTATTAAAATTTTATCGGGAGGATAGAATGTTATCAAAAATTAAAACTTCCACGGCAATCTTTGCGTTGCTTGCTGGAATGGGTTCTGTAGCTTTTGCAGACGAAGTTTCCGAAAAGTGGATTCAAGAATTTCAACCTTCTGTTCTGACAGAGTCAGAACAACAAAGTGAAATTGATTGGTTCATCAATGCTGCGAAACCTTTCGTCGGCATGGACATTAAAGTTGCTTCAGAAACAATTGGTACGCATACTTATGAATCACAAGTTTTAGCCAAAGCTTTCTTTGAGTTAACTGGTATTAAAGTTACTCATGATCTTATTGGTGAAGGTGATGTTGTTGAAAAACTTCAAACACAAATGCAAACTGGTGAGAATATTTATGATGCCTATATTAATGACTCCGATTTGATCGGTACTCATTGGCGTTATAAGCAAGCTCGTAATCTTACAGATTGGATGGCTGGTGAAGGTGCGGACGTAACTAACCCAGGCTTGGATTTGCAAGATTTTATTGGCCTGCCGTTTACAACTGGTCCAGATGGTAAGCTTTACCAATTGCCTGATCAGCAATTTGCTAACCTATATTGGTTCAGAAATGATTGGTTCAACGATGCTAAAAACAAGGACGATTTCAAAGCCAAATATGGCTATGATTTAGGTGTTCCTGTTAACTGGTCAGCATATGAAGACATTGCTGAATTCTTTACAGGCCGTGAAATTGACGGCAAAACTGTATATGGCCATATGGATTATGGTAAAAAGCATCCGTCATTGGGTTGGAGATTTACCGACGCTTGGATGTCTATGGCTGGTATGGGCGACGAAGGCAAACCAAACGGTTTACCTGTTGATGAGTGGGGCATTCGTGTTAACGAAAAATTCCAACCTACTGGTTCATGTGTTGCTCGTGGTGGCGCGACTAATAGTCCTGCCGCTGTATATGCGATCCAAAAATACATTGACTGGTTGGGTAAATATGCTCCGCCTGCAGCTGGTGGTATGACATTTAGTGAATCTGGTCCTATTCCTGCACAGGGTGAGATTGCTCAACAAATGTTCTGGTACACTGCTTTCACAGCCAATATGGTTGAAGAAAATATTGCAGTTATGAATGAAGACGGTACACCTAAATGGCGTATGGCTCCTTCACCTCATGGTGCATATTGGACTGAAGGTATGAAGGTTGGTTATCAAGATGCCGGTTCTTGGACACTAATGAAATCAACACCAGTCGATAGAGCAAAAGCTGCATGGTTATATGCACAATTTGTTGTATCAAAAACTGTTGATCTTAAAAAATCACATGTTGGTTTGACATTCATTCGTGAATCTTCAATTAACGATCAGTCGTTCACAGATCGCGCTCCTAAATTGGGTGGCCTGATTGAATTCTATCGTTCACCAGCTCGTGTTCAATGGTCTCCAACTGGTACAAACGTTCCAGATTATCCAAAACTAGCTCAACTATGGTGGCAGAATATTGGTGATGCATCTTCTGGTGCAAAAACCGCTCAAGCCGCTCTAGATTCACTATGTGAAGAGCAAGAAAAAGTTATGGCTCGTATTGAACGTGCTGGTGTGCAAGGTGATATTGGTCCTAAGCTAAATGAAGAACAAGACCCAGCCGTATGGTTGGCTCAACCTGGTTCTCCAAAAGCTAAATTGGACAATGAACGCCAAACACCTGTGACGATTAGTTATGAAGAACTATTAAAATCTTGGAGCAACTAAGATTATAATTGACAATCTTTTGGGTCGAGATTTCCTCGGCCCATTTTCTTAACTCAAAATTTAGTGACAAAATGAAATATATACTTGCAATTGATCAGGGAACGACATCAAGTCGTGCAATTTTAGTTAACGAACAAATGGCAATTGTTGGTACGGCGCAACAAGAATTTAAACAATATTTTCCTGCCTCTGGTTGTGTTGAACACGATCTGAAGGATATATGGGCAACCGTTGTTCAAACTTTGACAATGGTTCTGAAACAAACAAATGTAGAAGCCACAAAAATTGCTGCAATAGGTATTACTAACCAACGAGAAACAACAGTCGTATGGGACAAAGTTACTGGTGAACCAATTCATAATGCAATTGTTTGGCAAGATAGAAGAACAGCTGATTATTGTGCTGAATTAAAAAAAATCGGGTTTGAAGATGAAGTTCGAAATAAAACTGGTTTGTTAGTTGACCCTTATTTTTCAGGAACAAAAATAAGGTGGATTTTGAACCATGTTGAAGGTGCTCTTGAAAAAGCAAAAAATGGACAACTATTATTTGGTACAATTGATAGTTATTTAATATGGAAATTAACAGGTGGAAAAAAGCATCTTACCGACGCTACCAATGCATCACGTACAATGCTTTATAATATTCGAGAAAATAAATGGGATGAAAACATTTGCCGAATGTTAGATATTCCCATGCAAATGTTACCCGAAGTTAAAAATTGTGCGGACGATTTTGGAGAAACAGACAAACAAATTTTTGGTCTTAATATACCAATTTCAGGTGTAGCAGGAGACCAACAAGCGGC
>NVUS02000371.1 GCA_002402005.2 OCS116 cluster bacterium
CATGATATTTCCTTAAGCGATATTCTTCAATTGATGAGCAATAGTATAAGTCAATTCAGCTCTATTCATAGTGTAGATATGGTAATCACGCACGCCATACGCATATAAATCGCGCACTTGCTCCACCACTACAGAGGCGGCCACCATGCGGCGGGTTTCCTCGTCATCATCCAAACCATCAAACCGCCGATGCAACCATCTTGGTACCGATGTGCCGCATTTTTTGGCAAAATTCACTGTGCCTTTAAAGTTTATAACCGGCGCAATGCCCGGTATAATCGGCACGTTAATATCGGCTTTTTCACATTCATCCAAAAAGCGATAAAATTGCTCATTGTCAAAAAACATTTGGGTGATGGCTTGGGTTGCACCAGCGTCTATTTTGGCTTTTAAATTGTCTAAATCAGCCTGCAAACTTCCACTTTCAGGGTGCTGTTCAGGGTAAGCCGCCACGCTAATCTCAAAATCACCAATTTTCTTAATGCCTTTTACCAAGGCTTCGGCATTGGCATAACCATCTTCGCGCGGGATGTATTTTTCGCCAATCCCGGCTTTCGGATCACCGCGCAAAGCCACAATGTGGCGTACACCTTCATCCCAATAATTCTGAATAATCTCATCAATTTCATCACGCGATGCATCCACACAAGTTAAATGCGCGGCAGGAATCATGCTGGTGGTATGCGCCAAACGGGTCACGATTTTATGCGTCCGCTCGCGGGTCGAACCGCCCGCGCCATAGGTAACCGAAACAAACCGCGGCTTCAACGTTTCCAAGCGTTTGACGCTTTTCCATAAGGTTTCTTCCATTTTTTCTGTAGCTGGCGGAAAAAACTCAAAGGATATATTCAATTTATCATTCATAATTATGTCTTTAATTTTTGGATTCTTGGACTTTTAAATTCTTCATCTAATCAATAGATTCAAACGCAATAGGTTTACCTACAATAAGACCGACCGATCGGTACATATTAGCTCATATAATGCCTTCACGCTCAATTGCGCTCAAACAACCATAATGAGACGGTTAATTGTATATTGGCCGCACCGGGCATTCGCTCATCAGGCGGAAAACTCTGGGTTTTCACCATTTTCATACCGGCAATTTCAGCCCATTCCGCCATTTGTTCGGTCGAAAAACCCAACCGCCTGTGCGAATGGCTGCTGCGCAACTCTTCATTGTCATGGCTGGCAAAATCCACAATCAGCAATTTGGCCTTGGGCGCCATCACCCGCGCCGCTTCTTTTAAAACCGATAGAGATTCATCTAAATAATGTAAAACTTGGTGAATGATCACTGTATCAAAATGCCCACTTTCCATCGGCAAATTAAAAATATCACCTTGGCGCACTTGGCTATTGGTCAGGCCAGCTTTTTCTAGCTTGGCCCGGGCATATGATAACATTTCATGGCTTAAATCCACACCCACGCTTAAATTCGCTCGGGCAGACAATAGCTCAAGCATACGCCCCGTGCCGGTGCCCAAATCCAACAAATTGCCTAATTTTCCGGTTAACATTTCGGCAATTGCCGCTTCAACTTTGTCTTCAGATATTTGTAATTTGCGCAAGCTGTCCCAGTTTTCGGCAATCGAAGCAAAATATTTAGCCGCCTCTTCACTACGTGATTGCTTGACCGCGTTCAAACGGGTTAAATCGCGTTTTAACAGCTTGTCTTCTTCGTCCACACTGCCAATCACTGTCGCAACAAATGAATGATTGCGCGCCTTTTCAGACAAGCGAAAATACACCCACGAGCCCTCACGATGACGGTTTATCAAGCTAGAATCGAGCAATAATTTTAAGTGGCGTGAAACCCGCGGTTGGCTTTGGCCCAGAATATTGGTCAGATCTTTCACATTCAGCTCGCCACGTGCCAGCAAAAGGATGATGCGCAAACGCGTTTCCTCGGCAATCGCTCTTAATTCGGCTAAAATCTGTTCCATCACACACCATGTTAAATCACATATAAAGATATATTTATATCTAGACGGAAAAAATGTAAAGAAATATCTATCAAAATTTTAAATTTGTACAATTTCACACAATCATATACTCATAAGCCAATATTTTGAATAGGATACATCATGGACATTGAACAGATCAGAGCCGACACCCCCGCCCTTGCCGACATAACCTATATGAACGCCGCCGGCGCCGCCATTAGCCCCGAGCCGGTCTATAACGCCATGGTATTTATGTTGGATGAGGAAGCCCGCATCGGCGGCTATCACACCCATTATAAATATCAACAAGAATTAGAGATCGATCTTTACGCCTCCGTTGCCAAACTCATCAACGCCAAACCTAGCGAAATCGCCATCCTCGAAAATGCCACAATAGCGTGGCAAAAAGTATTTTACAGCTTGGCACTCACTTGGCAAACCGGCGACATTATTTTATCCTCGACCTTAGAATATGGCGCCAACCTTGTGGCCTTCATGCATGTTAAAAAACTCTATGGCGTCGAAACCATGGTCATTCCAGACAATGAATTTGGCGAAGTCGATGCCGATGCATTAGACGCCCAAATTGAAGATTTAAAATCCGCCGGCAAAAACCCAGTGCTAATTGCCATCTCTCACATGCCGTCCAACAATGGCCTCATCCAACCCGCCGAAGCCATTGGCAAAGTCGCCAACAAACATAAAATCGTCTATTTGTTAGATGCCTGCCAATCAATTGGCCAATATCCGGTCAATGTCAAAAAAATCGGCTGCGATTACCTCACCACCACCAGCCGTAAATTCCTACGCGGCCCGCGCGGCAACGGTTTCCTCTATGCCAGCTCCAAACAATTAGAAACCATCGTGCCCAATACGCTCGATTTCTTTGGTGCAGAATTAGACGGCGCAAACGCATATAATCTGCGCAAAGACGCACGACGTTTCGAAGATTGGGAAAATGCCTACGCCCTACGCGCCGGATTACACGCCGCCTGCGATTATGCACTTGATTTGGGCATGCACCAGATTTGGAAACGCAGCCAAATCGTCTCCAACAAATTGCGCAAAGCCATTGCCGAAATACCCAATATGCACATTGCCGATTTGGGCGATGTCAAATCATCCATCATCACCTGTTATCACGAGACAAAACCCTCCAAACAGATCCGCGAATTCATGGAAGAAGAAAAAATCCACCTGACGTTAGCCGGCGATCACAGCGCCCCATGGGATGGC
>NVUS02000372.1 GCA_002402005.2 OCS116 cluster bacterium
CACAGTTTCTAACAGCTCGCGTTCGCTTTCGACCAATTTACTTTCGTGACGTTTGATATGTGAAATATCCGTACCGACGCTTACAAAGCTGCCATTTTGGGTGACACGTTCTGAAACATGTAACCAACGGCCATCTGCGAGCAAATATTCATAAGCACTATGGTCATCATCGCTATAATCATCCAATGCGATGACATTTTTGCTTAAGATCTCTTGACCGGCGGCAAATACTTCATCTTGATGGGTGCCTTTTCTAACCGCAAAAGCTGGTAATTTAAAAAATTCTTGAAATTTCTTATTGCACATAACCAAACGGCGGTCATTATCCCACATCACAAAGCCTTCAGAGATATTTTCAATGGCCTGCACCAAATGCAAGTCCGCAAGGTGTGAGCGGGCTTCTATGGCCTTTTGTTCGGTGATGTCGGAGGTGACGCCAACCAAACGGATGGTGGCTTCATATTCTTCTTTAACAATCTCGCCACGAATGTGCAGCCAAACCCAATCGCCCTCGGCGTGTAGCATTCTAAATTCGCGGTCAAAAACCTTACCACCGCTTTGAATCAATTCATTAAGCTCGTTGATAATGCCTTTATCATCATCGTGCAAAATGGATTTAATTTCACCAAATGACAATACATGACGGTATCTTTTAAGCCCCAATATATCGAACATAGACGATGACCAGAATACGTGCCCACGGGCAATGTCCCAATCCCATAGACCAGAGCTACCTCTATCCAATGTGCGGTTTAAGTGATTGCCAGTGGCCTCGATAATCTCTTCTGCGCGGGTGGAATGCATCATCTGCATTAAAAAACCAATGGTCATTAAAATCAGCACGAATGTAGCGATGACCGCCAGTGAAAGGCTGGTGCCAATATCAACCCACCACAATTGCTCGATATAGCTGAGCTTTTGCATGGCGATTAGGGTTAGATTGTGGCCAGTGATTTCAGTTTTTTGAATGAAAACCTCATTGCCATTGCTTAAGGTGATCGCTTGATTATAAGCCGTCTCATCGACACTGGAAATGAGCGTCGCGGCTTGGGTGATTTGGTTTAACTCATGCCCCACATAGCCCACAGTTTCGGGCGTTGATGCTGTGATGGTGCCACCAGCATCGACAATCATGATGGTTTGGGCGCTTAAATTGATATTTTTGGGAAGCGAGTTTTTAAGGTCGTTGGCCGAAGGGGCAACGGGTAGGATTGAATTTGCGGCGTCAGCATCTTGTGCTGTAGCAATACTATGCGCCACGATGTTTGAAATTAACCCAATTCGGTTACGTTCTGCATCTTTAATCGCTTGATATTGGCTAAAGCCCTGCGAAACCACACCCCAAATGACCACAGCTATAAATATAACTGATAAAATTGGGATAAGTCGCTTCATCAATCGACTATTTGTAAAAAAATCTGCCTTCTTTTCCAACTGTATACCCAGGCCTAACGGGGTATATTTTGGGTGTATTCCACCCTGCTGACTATTCTCCAACTCAGCCTCCTCATAGTGATCCGCATCCATAAGATTCATCAGATGTGCCGCACCTTCGAATCATATGTTAGTTGTGAGTCATTTTGGGGTGATTTGTCTAGCAAAATTATGGTTAATGAGTGATTAATTTTTTCACTCAACTTTTAACCTTTTGGCTTGACTTGGACTAACGGCTTAGAAATTAAGGGATTTTGACGCTATTTCGAAAGTATCGGTCGAAAGGTTATTCACATCTACAATCTTTTCCAAGGCTTGTTTTGCCAATTTTTGGCGCTTTGGTTCCAAACTTTTCCAACTTCGAAGCGGTGTGAGCATGCGCGCAGCGATTTGTGCATTGATCCGGTCGAGCTTAATAATGGTGTCAGCTAAGAAATTATAGCCCGAACCATCGGCAGCGTGGAAGGCGACTGGATTGCCACTGGTGAACGCGCCGATTAATGAATAGACATTGTTTGGCGTTTCGAACGAGAATTTCTCGTGTTCGGTGAGTTTTTTAACCGCTTTGAGAGTTTGGCTATTGATGGCCCGGCCTTGCAATGCAAACCATTTGTCGATCACCAGATGATCATGTTTGAATTTTTCGTAGAAATCGGCAACATATTGTGTGGCATCGAAGCCATCTAGATTTGTCATAATTGACAGGCTGCCCATCATATCGACCATATTGTTGGCCTGATTATAATGAGATACCAATAGGTCTTGATATTTTGCATCGTCCGACTTGTTTAGATCGCGCAACAATGCATTGCGGAATGACCGCACACCGGCGCCGTTGGCATCTGGCTCAAAGCTTTGGTCTTGGTTGAATTGCTGATAGAGCTGCAACATATCGGCTTGGTTTTGTGTGGCTATATGTTTAGCAAGGCTTTCGCGCGCGTTGTGAATGGTGCTATAATCGATGTTTTCGCCGATTTTTAGCCCGATTTCTGGCAATGATGGCAGGGTTAGGATTAAGGCTCTTAACGCGGCGTCTAGGTTTTTGTCGTTAATGCTTTTGTTGATGGAAGCGGCGAAGCGGCCGTCTAATATATCGGCTTCTGGTGCGCCATTGACCAAAGCCACTATGGCTTGCATGGCGACGCTTTGACCGGCTTGCCAACGGTTGAACGGGTCATTGTCATTGGCCATTAGGAATAATAAATCATCAATGCTGCTTTCGGTATCGACATTCACCGGTACGGAAAAATCGCGCAAGAATGATAGGACGGGTTGCTCGGTGATATTCTCGAAGGTGAAAGTGGTTATGGCTTTGGTGATCTCGACCATGCCATTATCCACCGCCTTGCCATCAATGATTAATGGCATGTCGCTGCCATCTTTGGCCAATAGGCCGAGTTTAATCGGCATGTGATAATTCTGCTTAACATCTTGGCCGGGGGTTGGTTTGCAGCTTTGCTCGATGGTTAAGGCATAGGTTTTGGCTTGCTCATTATATTGAGTGGTATAGTTAAGGCTTGGTGTGCCGGCTTGACTGTACCAAATCTCGAACTGAGTTAAATCACGACCGGTGACTTGCTCGAAGCAAAAGAGGAAATCTTTAACCGTGGCGGCTTGGCCATCATAATTTTCGAAATAATAATCCATTGAGGCACGGAAACCATCTTTGCCGACTAGGCTATATAATGCCCGAACCACTTCGGCACCTTTGCGATAGACAGTGGCGGTGTAGAAATTGTTGATCTCGATGAATGAATCGGGGCGGCAAGGATGCGCCATCGGGCCGGCATCTTCGGCAAACTGCCCTGCCCGTAGACCTTTGACATCATCGATGCGTTTGACGGCGCGTGAGCGTAAGTCTGAAGTGAATTCGGCGTCGCGGAATACAGTCAGGCCTTCTTTGAGGCACAGTTGAAACCAATCGCGGCAGGTGATGCGGTTGCCGGTCCAATTGTGGAAATATTCATGGCCGATCACCGCTTCGATCAGTTCGAAATCCATATCGGTAGCGGTCTCTTTGCTGGCTAGGATATATTTATCGTTAAAGACGTTTAGGCCTTTATTTTCCATTGCGCCCATATTGAAATGTGGCACGGCGACGATGTTAAAAATATCCAAATCATAAATGCGGCCGAAGCGTTCTTCATCCCATTTGAACGAGCGTTTTAGCGCGCCCATGGCATATTCGGCTTTGTCCTTATTGCCGCGTTCGACATAAATATTGAGCGCTACATTGTTACCATTGGCAGTGAGGTAGCTATCGCTTAGATAGTCCAAATCGCCAGCCACGAGGGCGAATAAATAAGTTGGTTTGGGATGTGGGTCTTGCCAGATGGCATAGTGTAGATTGTCAGAACCTTCGACATCGCCTTGTTCGATTAAATTGCCGTTAGATAGCAAAATAGGGCATTTGGTTTTGTCGCCTTCGACTCGCACATTATATGTAGACAATACATCTGGCCGGTCGAGCGAGAAGGTGATTTTACGAAAACCTTCGGCCTCGCACTGGGTGCAATATGTATCATGCGTTAGGTATAGGCCGGACAGGCTGGTATTGGCTTCGGGGTTGGACAGCGCCAATGTAGTGAGGGTAAATGGTTTGGTTGGTGGGGTGTGAATGGTTAGAAAATCATCTTTATAACTATATTCACTGTCAGTTAAAGCCACATCATTAATGGCGATGGAGGTTAGCTTTAAACCTTCGCCATTGAGCACCAAGGGCGCAGCGGTTTGGTTGTTGGGTTTGATGGAAAGCATCGCATGAGTTTGGGTGGCCGTGGCGGCTAATTTAAAATCCAACTCAATGTGAGTGATTAAATAATCGCTGGGCTCATAATCTTTAAGATATATGGTTTGCGGCTGCTCGGTTTTCATCATTTCATCCCATTCATTTGCCAAATTTTGCTCAGCATATAAGGTTTAAAGGCAAATGCACAATATTTTAACATTCATCCCGTAAAATATATGTTGAAACCAACCAAAGGTGGGCTCTATGGGCATTAACCAACGAGAATATATTGAACTGGCAATTTTTGCATTGATCGCAATTTGCTTATTGGCAATCTTCAACCGCAAGCAAGTGGTTCGAGATCTAGAAGAAAATTCTGGACTTGGTGGTTGGCTCTACCCGGCGGCATTTTGCTTTACATATGTATTGGGTTATTTTTGTTACGCGAGTTTCAACCTGTTCAACACTATGTTTATTGCTGAACAAACGTCGAAGCTTTTTGACTCTGGCAGTGCACAATATGCTGGGATCGCTGCCCAATATATGCAGGTTGAGATATTTGTGGATGTGGTGATTGCCTTGGCGATTGTATATATGGCCTATACATTTCTGGCCAAACGCAAAGCCTTTCCTAAGCTTTTTCTATTGCTCAACGCATTGGTATTGGCATATTTATTTTTAGCCCAAGTGGCTTGGACATTCATTCCGCATTTCAACCAATTTAACATGGCGGCTATATATGAAATTGGCGCTGTGGCTTTGGGGGCAATAATTTGGATGCCCTATATGCGCAAATCTAAACGGGTGCGTATTACATTTACAAAATAATCTATAAAACCAATCCATTCCCCAGCAATGACGCATTGAACATTTTGTTTTCTAGCGCTTGGGGTGGTACATCTGACAAAGATTTCGCGTCTATTCTATCGCATAGCCTGGCGCATATTTGTGCCTATGATGGCGGCACTCTTATTGGTTTTGTGAATATTGCTTGGGATGGTGACGTTCACGCCTTTATATTGGATACCAGTGTGCATAAGGATTACCAACGCCAAGGCATTGCGACGACTTTGGTGAAACACGCGGCCGACACCGCACAACAAGCTGGCGTTGAATGGTTGCATGTTGATTATGATCCGCATTTATCTGGCTTTTACCAAGATTGTGGGTTTAAACCAACCGATGCCGGCTTGATGAACTTAAAAAAATAGCGGGCATCGCAAAATGCCCGCCATTCATATCATGTATTTATAGTGCCGCTAGGTGTTTATCTAGATCGGCAATGATGTCATCAACATGTTCGATGCCGATGGACAGGCGGATGAAACCGGAGGCGGCACCACAAGCAATGCGTTGCTCTTCGGTCAATTGCGCGTGAGTGGTGGCGGCAGGGTGAATGATTAAGCTGCGGGTATCGCCAACATTGGCCAGATGGCTGAACAGCTCAACGGTTTCGACCAATTTAACGCCGGCATCATAGCCACCTTTTAGGTTAAAGGTCAGGATAGAGCCCGCGCCTTTGGGTAGGTATTTTTTGGCAAGGTCATAATACGGACTGTCGGGCAGACCGGCGTAAGATACGCTTTCGACTTTATCATGGCCTTGTAAATGTTCCGCAACTTTTTGGGCGTTGGCAACATGGCGATCCATACGCACGGCCAAGGTTTCGATGCCGGTTTGAATGAGGAAAGCATTCATTGGTGAAATGGCTGGACCTAAATCGCGCAAGCCAAGCACGCGGCAGGCGATGGCGAAAGAAATATTGCCCAACGCATCCCACAATACCAAACCATTATATGATGACAATGGCTCGCATAGGCTTGGGTATTTTTTATCTTTACCCCAATCGAAATTACCACCATCAACAATAACACCGCCCATGCTGTTGCCATGACCGCCTAAAAATTTGGTGGCACTATGCACGACGATATGTGCGCCATGTTCGATCGGACGACATAAATATGGTGAGGCCAAAGTGTTATCAACAATGAGTGGAATGCCAGCTTCGTTGGCAATTTCGGCAATGGCCGCAATGTCGATGACGATGCCGCCGGGGTTGGCGAGGCTTTCAATATGGATGGCTTTGGTTTTTGGAGTTAGTGCGGCTTTCATGGCGGCGGGGTCTGTGGCATCTGCC
>NVUS02000373.1 GCA_002402005.2 OCS116 cluster bacterium
CAGCCGCCTGCAATTCTGGCTGCTCATCCTGCAATCTTGCTCAACCGCCATTTTAAACATTTCATATATGGCGGCATTGTCCTTCATTCCGGTCAGTTTGGCGGTGATTATATTTTTCATCTCGCCATTACTCACCCTTATGGTCGCGCCTTTCGTATTTGGCGGGCGATTAAGCCCAATCAGAGTGGTTATATTTTTTGCTGCTTTTATCGGCCTTGTCATGGTGGTTGGGCCGCAATTCTCCAACCTCGACCCCATCGGCATCACTTTGGCACTCATCGCCGCCGTCACCTCAGTCACTCAATTGTTATGCATGAGCAAATTGGTCAAAGAGATCAGCCCGGTCGCCCTGCTTTATAGCGTGCACACCATTGCCATGTTCATCACCTTTGTCATCATCGGCGTCGCCATCTATAGCGGCAACATGGCCATGCCGGTGGCATTCAATGCCGATATGTCATTCAATTTTGCCGCCATTGTCGCCTGTTATGTTTTGGGTTATGCTTTGTTCACTGTGGTGGCTAAAAATCTAGAACCCACCACCATTTCGCTGATTGCCAACATCGAACCTGTGGTCACCATCAGCATCGCGGTCATCGTGCTGGGCGAGGTGCTCGAAACCCAACAAGTATTTGGGGTTATGGTGGTTTTGGTCGCATTAATTATTGGCAGCATCTATCGAGAAAAACAGGCCTGATATGAGCAAACCCGCATCGATAAAAATCACCATTCTCACCGGCTTTTTGGGTGCTGGCAAAACCACCATTTTAAACGAGATTTTACAAGACAGTCGTTTTGCCAATACCATGGTCATCATCAATGAATTTGGCGATGTCGGCCTCGATCATTTGATGGTCGAAAATACCGAAAATGACATGCTGGTCATGCAAAGCGGCTGCATTTGCTGCTCCATACGTGGCGATCTGGTCTCAACATTCGAAAAAATCCTGCGCGATATAGACAATAACCGCATCAAACCCATCGATCACATCATCATCGAGACCACCGGCATCGCCTCCCCCGGCCCCATCATTGGCAGCTTTTTAAGCCACCCCTATTTAAACCTGCGCTTTACCTTAAGCCAAATCATCACCATTGCTGACGCCAGCGCCATTGTCGATACGCTCAAAGTGCATGAAGAAGCCCAAACCCAATTGGGCATGGCCGATCAAATCATCATCAGCAAATTAGATTTGGTGGCAAACGACAAATTGCCCGAAATCCGCACCAACATTGGCCGCTACGCGCCAAACGCCCCCATTCATATCAAGCAAGACATTGAAATTGCAGATTTAATTTTCGAAAATAAGGAAAGCAAACATGACCAAGATACTCATCATAGTCATCATCATTCTGGCGGTCATCATCATCAGCATGATCAAAACGCGCATCAAGAAATAGTCAGCCTCAGCTTTGTGCAAGACGGCGCTTATAACCAGCAACAATTGTGGAATTTCCTAGATATATTACGTTCCGAATATGGCGCAGACATATTGCGCGTCAAAGGCATAGTCAGTTTTGATGATGCCCCCGACAAAGTCTACGCCATCCACGCCGTGCAACATCTTTTATTCCCTGCCAAAGCTTTGGACATAAAATTTTCCGGCCAAAGCGAGTTGGTCATCATCGGCAAGGCACTCAACAAAGGCAAAATTCAAGGCCTATACCGCGCCTTTTTAGGCCAAATTCGCCATGATGAGCCAGACCAAACCGCCATCGAAGACAATCCACTCAGCTTGCTCGGCGCGTCCATCAATATAAAGGGGAATTAAATGTTAAAAATATATGGATTAAAAAATTGCGACACCTGCAAAAAAGCCATTAAATGGCTCGATGCCGAAAATATTGATTATGAGTTTTTAGACATTCGAAACCCCGCCCCCGATGCCAACACATTAAAATATTGGTTAGCAGAAGTCGGGGATAAATTGCTCATCAACCGCCGGTCAACATCTTGGCGCAATTTATCAGACGCGCAAAAAAACAGCTCAACCGAAGCCGAATTTTTAGCCCTAATTGTCAAAAATTCAACCTTAATAAAACGCCCGGTTTTTGTGAAACATAGCGTGAAACAAGATGAAAAAGATCAAATTACCGTCGGTTTTAACGCCAAAAACCCACCTTTTTGAAGCTTTTTTGGCCTTTTTTGCTTATTTTTTGACGTTTTTTACCCGTATTTTGATCAAAAATACCTCAATATTCTCGATTTTTTGCACATTTACACCCAAAAATTCATAGCCTTTTTTGCCACAAAAATGCTCACTATCCAATGGCGACATCGGGTCAGTGGCACGCAATAAAATCACCGCGCCTTCTTCCACCTGCGTGGCCTTTTTGGCCAGCTTCAAAACCGGCATTGGGCATAATAAACCTTCAGCATTTATCACATAATCCGCAATTATATCAACTACCTTCGTCATAAAACTCATCCGTAATTTAAAAAACCAATTTATAGTTTCATTATCAGTTTTTTCCATGTTAGGCTAGACAAAAAGCGTAGAATTTAAGGGAATATCATGGGGCTCATCTCAAGTTTAAAAAGCGAAATCGCCTATTTAAAAGGTTTTTTGGCCATCAAAGCCATATTAAAACCAATATCCGCCAATCCAACCGTTCTGTTGGCTGATAGATGGGAAATCATCGCCCAAAATAACCGCAATAAAACCGCCCTATTTTACGAAGATCGTGAAATGACATATGGTCAATTCATTGATTTATCAAACCAATTCACCCGTTGGGCGTTTGACATTGGCATCAAAAAAGGCGACTGCATTGCGGTTCTGATGAACAATTGCCCCGAATATATCTCCACTTGGCTAGGCATTTCGCGCTCTGGCGGCGCTGCGGCCTTGCTCAATACCAGCCTAACTGGCATGGGTTTGGCGCATTGCATCAACATTGTCGGGGCAAAACACATCATTGTCGACCCTGAATTGGCGGCGCATTTTGAATCGGCCAAAGAATTTATAAATAACGACATTCAAATCTGGGCATTTGACCCCGATGCACCGATCAGCACCGATAGCGATATGCTACTCAATGCTGCTCTCGCCGCCTTTGGCGGCGATACTGTGCCGGTTTCGGATCGCCCAGCCATCACCATTGATGACCCCTGTGTTTACATCTATACCAGCGGCACAACTGGCCTGCCCAAAGCGGCCAAAATCACCCATTTCAGAGCGCAATCAATTAGCCGTGGTTTCACCGCCATTATGCGCACAACACCCAATGATCGGGTCTATATCACCCTACCCCTATTCCATTCTAACGGGGGTATATTGGCAGTTGGTTCGGTGCTGAATGTCGGCGGCCAAGCCATCATTAAAAAGCGTTTCTCCGTATCAGAATTTTGGGATGATTGTGTGAAATATGAAGCCACAATTTTCCAATATATCGGCGAATTGTGCCGGTTTTTAACCCACGCCCCACACAATCCCAACGAGACCAAACATAAGCTACGCATCGCTTGTGGCAACGGTTTGCGCCCTGATGTATGGAAAGAATTTGAGAGCCGTTTCAAGATTCCACAAATATTAGAATGGTATGGCGCCTCCGAAGG
>NVUS02000374.1 GCA_002402005.2 OCS116 cluster bacterium
ATATTTGGCATCAATGGTTAGGCTTTCGCCGCCTTTGTCGGTGGCGGAGAAGCTGATTTCGTCTAATACGCGTTCCATCACGGTTTGTAGGCGGCGGGCGCCGATGTTTTCGACATGTTCGTTGACGGTTACGGCAATGTCGGCCAAGGCGTCGATGCCGTCTTCGGTGAAGTCTAGGGTGACGTCTTCGGTTTTCATCAAAGCTTTATATTGCTTGATTAGGCTGGCTTCTGGTTCGGTTAGAATACGGATGAAATCATTTTTTGACAGCGCGTGCAGCTCGACGCGGATTGGCAGACGGCCTTGCAATTCGGGTAATAGATCCGAGGGTTTGGCAATGTGAAATGCACCAGAGGCGATGAATAGGATATGGTCGGTATTGACGATGCCATATTTGGTGGAGACGGCGGTGCCTTCGATTAAGGGCAATAGATCGCGCTGCACGCCTTCGCGGCTGACATCGCCGCCTTTTTGGTCGGATTTGACGCAGATTTTGTCAATTTCGTCCAAAAATACAATGCCGTCATTTTCGACTTTGTTGATGGCTTCTTGGATGATGGCGTCATTATCCAGCAGTTTATCGCTTTCTTCGGCGATAAGAATTTCATAGCTATCTTTGATGCTTAGCTTGCGGGTTTTGGTTTTTTCGCCAAAGGCTTTGCCCAACATATCGCCAATATTCATCATGCCCATTTGCGCGCCGGGCATGCCGGGAATGTCAAATGTTGGCATGCTATTGCCGCCGCCATCGGCCACTTGAATGTCAATCTCTTTGTCATCCATTATGCCATCACGCAATTTTTTGCGGAAACTATCGCGGGTATTGGCCGAGGCATCTTTGCCAACCAAGGCATCTATAACACGGTCTTCGGCGCGTTGATGGGCTTTGCTTTCGACATATTTGCGTTTGTCGGCGCGGATCATGGCAATGCCAGACTCGACCAAATCGCGAATGATTTGCTCGACATCGCGGCCAACATAGCCAACCTCGGTGAATTTTGTGGCTTCGATTTTAATAAATGGTGCGTTGGCCAATTTGGCTAAGCGGCGGCTAATTTCGGTTTTGCCGACGCCGGTTGGCCCAATCATCAAGATGTTTTTGGGCATCACTTCTTCGCGCAAATCATCATCCAATTGATGACGGCGCCAGCGGTTGCGCAAGGCAATGGCGACAGCGCGTTTGGCATCATTTTGACCAATGATATAGCGGTCTAGCTCAGATACAATTTCACGCGGGGTAAAATTAGTCGCGGGGGAATATTCTAGAGTTTTCATATTTTTTCCTAGGAGACAATTAGGGAAAGGCGGCCGATTAATCCGAAGACTTAATCGACACTGTCCATAACTTCGAGGGTAAAATTATTATTGGTATAGACGCAAATGTCGGCGGCGATTTGCATTGATTTTAAGCAAATTTCCTCGGCTGATTTGTCGCTATCCATTTGTGCGCGGGCGGCTGCCACGGCATAATTGCCGCCAGAGCCGATGGCAATGACGCCATTTTCGGGCTCTAAAACATCGCCAGTGCCGGTGATGACCAGGCTGACATTTTTGTCAGCAACAATCATCATAGCTTCTAATTTGCGCAAATAGCGGTCGGTGCGCCAATCTTTAGCCATTTCGACACAAGCGCGGGTCAGTTGGCCGGGATATTGCTCCAAACGGGCTTCCAAACGCTCGAATAATGTCATCGCATCGGCGGTGCTGCCAGCAAATCCACCAACCACGTCGCCGCCTTGCAGCGGGCGCACTTTGCGGGCATTGCCCTTTAATATGGTATCGCCAAGGCTGACTTGGCCATCGCCAATCACCACCACTTTGCCGTCTTTACGCACGGTTAAAATGGTTGTGCCATAAATTTTGCTTTTATCACTATGGTCAATCATTTATTTGCTTTCTCAATTATTTACCTACCAGATATAAAACTTATAATTGAGATTACAATATTTAATTGTTGATTTTATGTTTGGTGCGGATCCAATTTTCTAAGCCCTGCCCCATGCCAATTTTGCGGCCTTGCGCGAGGGCTGCCTTTGGGTTTGTGCCTTGGCTGATTTGATATTCTGCCCACAAACCACCGGCGCGGTTGGCGCTAACACAATGTAATAATATTTTTTTACCTTTATTTTGGGCTAGAATTTTTGCCAATGCGGTCACTCTTGCTTGGGGAATGGAGCGGCCATCTATGGGTAAGTTAAAATATTGCATGCCTAAGGCTTCGACTTGTTTTTGCTCGGCTGCAGTGCCTTCGGGCGGGGTGCGGGCATCGATGATGATGTCGAAATTGTTGTTTGAAAGTGCCAGAAAGCCTTTTGGGCCGATGGTGCCGCTGGTCGAGATATTATCGACCAAGGGTTTGAAATTGCGAATATTTTGGGTTAAATCGCTGGCATTTACGCTGGTGATGGTGGCAAATAAGGCCATGAAAATGTAAAAATATTTGAGATGTTTCATATTGGTTTTTCCTTTTTTAAATTAGCATATTCTAATGTATTGATAATCTCAATTATTATTTGCGCTTTATGCCATCACATTTTAGTTATTTTAGACTGGCAATTTGCCAAGCTTACTGATAGTAAGAGTTATATTAAGATCAGGTCTTTAAGATGAAAAAAATGGAGACGATTATGCGCCAAGCAGAAATTTCCCGCCAAACCAATGAAACCACGGTTTCTGTCGCTTTAAACATAGATGGCACTGGCCAATATGACATCAATACTGGTGTGGGTTTTTTGGATCACATGCTTGAGCAACTCTCTAAACATAGCCTGATTGACCTGACCATTAAAGCCACCGGCGATTTGCATATTGATGACCATCATTTAACTGAAGATGTGGCGATTGTGATTGGCCAAGCGTTGCGCCAAGCCATGGGTGATTTGAAGGGTATACGCCGTTATGCTAGCCAAACTTTGCCAATGGATGAGGCGTTGAGCCGGGTGTCGTTGGATGTATCTGGCCGGCCATATTTGATTTGGAATGTAAGTTTTAGCCAGCCGAAAGTGGGTGGGTTTGATACTGAATTGTTCCGCGAATGGTTCCAAGCATTTGCCATGAATAGTGGCATCACTTTGCATGTTGAAAATATATATGGCGAAAATAACCATCATATCATTGAGATTTGCTTTAAGGCTTTGGCCCGTGCTTTGCGCGAGGCTTTGGAAATTGACCCAAGACAAAAAGACAGCTTGCCCACCACTAAGGGCAAATTAGGATAAATAATGGCCTTTTTTGAAGCGCTGCAAAATACCCATAAAGCCCATAATGGCGACTTTAGTAACGGAAACATCGTTTTGGTTAAAGACGGTTTTTGCTGGCCGGCTTTGTTTTTCACCCCATTTTGGCTGATTTTTCGCGGTATGTGGTTGATTTTAACCCTTTATGTTGGGTTTTCGTTGATATTTTGGGCGGTGGAAAATGCCGGTTATATATCATCGAGTGCCGCATTCTGGGCGCAGATTGGCATGAGTATTTTGTTTGCTTTTGAAGCCAATTTTTTGCGCAAATGGACTTTGCAACGCGGTCATTACCGGCATATCGGGGTGAGTTTGGGGCGCAATTTGCAAGAAGCCGAAGTTAACTTTTTTGCACAATTTGTAGGTGATGCTCCACTAGCAACCAACTATGTCGAGGCGGTGATTGTGCCGGCAAGTAGCTCTGAAATGGTGATTAACCCAGTGAGCGTGGCGCAAAAAACAGAAATACAAAAATCGCATTGGAAAATTGGCGGCAAACGCAAAGCAGACAGCGTGGTTGGCATGTTTAGTGACGATTAGTAACTTGTAGAGAAATATTGGTTTAAAAATAATGGTAGAAAAATGAAGACAGTTATCATTGATTATGGATCGGGCAATTTACGCTCTGTACACCGGGCATTTGAGCGGGCGGCCAAAGATCAGCAAATTGACAGCCAAATTGTGACATCTGATAAGCCTGAGGACATTGCCACGGCTGACCATATTGTGCTGCCGGGTGTTGGCGCGTTTAAAGATTGTTATGATGGTTTGAAGGCGCGCGCTGGTGTATTTGACGCTCTGCACGAAGCCGTGCAAGTGCAGAAAAAGCCATTTTTGGGCATATGTGTTGGTATGCAGTTGATGGCAACCGAGGGCATTGAATATAAAGGCTCGCAAGGGTTGGATTGGATTAAAGGCCAAGTGCGGATTATCACGCCGAATGCCGAAACTGATTTAGGGCTTAAAGTGCCGCATATGGGCTGGAATCTGTTGGCTGAAAATATTAGCGGTCGATCGCATGAGATATTGGATGGCATTGAGATGGGCTTGCATGCTTATTTTGTGCATTCTTACCAATTCCACACCGATCATGCCGAAGAGACGATTTTGACCACCCAATATGGTGAGAAAATCACCGCTATGGTGGCCAAAGACAATATGGTCGGCACGCAATTTCACCCCGAAAAAAGCCAAAAATTGGGCTTAGATTTTATCGCTAATTTTTTAAGATGGAAACCTTGATGTCAAAATTCACTTTATACCCGGCGATTGATCTGAAAGACGGCAATTGTGTGCGCTTGATCAAGGGCGAAATGTCCAAGGCGACGATATTTAACGACAGCCCGGCTGACCAAGCTGATCAATTTGCCAAAATGGGTTTTGATTATTTGCATTTGGTGGATTTAAATGGAGCTTTTGCGGGTGAGCCGGTCAATGAAAGTGCTGTAGAGCAGATTTTAAAGACTGTGAAAATGCCAGTGCAATTGGGTGGTGGTATTCGTGATCTGGCAACGATTGAACGTTGGTTGGGTTTGGGTATATCGCGGGTGATTTTGGGCACGGTGGCGGTTAAAAACCCTGATCTTGTGTTGGAAGCCTGTAAGAAATTTCCCAATCAAGTGGTTGTGGGTTTGGATGCGCGTAATGGTTTCATTGCTACCGAAGGCTGGGCAGAGCAGAGCGAATTACATATGTTTGATATGGCGGCGCGGTTTGAAGATGCTGGCGTGGCAGCGATTATTTATACTGACATTGCACGCGATGGCATTTTGACCGGCGTGAATGTTGAGCAGACCCGGGCTTTGGCAGATAAGACTGCAATACCGGTAATTGCTTCGGGTGGTTTGGCATCGATTGATGATGTGAACACCTTGCTTAAAGATGAAAACAGCAAAATTTCTGGCGCGATTTCTGGCCGGGCTTTATATGATAAGCGTCTTGACCCTGTGGAAGCTATTGAAATTATAACGCAGGCGAATCAAGCCAGAGGGCAAGCGTGATATGAGCCAATTTATGCAAGCCACTCAGCACAATAACAACCTCAAAGCTCGCATTATTCCTTGTTTAGATGTGCGTGATGGACGGGTGGTTAAGGGTGTTAATTTTGTCGGGCTGAAAGATGCTGGTGACCCGGTTGAATGCGCCAAAATTTATGACGCGGCAGGTGCAGATGAATTGTGTTTTTTGGACATTACGGCCTCGGTAGAAGGGCGTGGTACATTGCTGAATATGGTGTCGCAAACTGCAGAACAATGTTTTATGCCACTCACCGTTGGTGGTGGTGTGCGGGCGGTCGAAGATGTACGGGCACTATTGCTGGCCGGTGCGGATAAAGTGGGTATCAATACATCGGCAGTGAAACGCCCAGAATTGGTTGGCGAATGTGCTGAAAAATTTGGCAATCAGTGCATTGTGGTGGCGATTGACGCCAAGCGCGTCTCCAAAGATGGCGAAGAATTAAGATGGGAAATTTTTACCCATGGTGGCCGTACCGAAACCGGTATTGATGCGGTGGAGTTTGCCATAAAAGTGACGGATTTGGGCGCTGGCGAAATATTGCTGACCAGTATGGACAGAGACGGCACAAAATCGGGCTTTAATTTACCGTTGACCCGCGCGATCGCCGATGCGGTGAGCATTCCGGTGATTGCCTCTGGTGGTGTGGGGAATTTAGACCATTTGGTGGAAGGTGTGACCGAAGGCCATGCCAGTGCGGTGTTGGCCGCATCGATTTTTCACTTTGGGGATTATACGGTCGAGCAGGCCAAAAAATATATGGCATCTAAAGGCATTTCC
>NVUS02000375.1 GCA_002402005.2 OCS116 cluster bacterium
GGTTGATGAAGCTGCTTTATACGAAGCGCTTGAAAGCCAAGCTATTGAGGCAGCGGGGTTTGATGTGTTTGAGCAGGAGCCGCCGCGTGTCGACAATCCGCTTTTTAAGTTGGATAATTTTATCGCGACAGATCATTGCGGTTGGTATTCAGAACGCTCCATGCGGGATCTGCGCACCAAAGCGGTTGAAGAGGCCATTCGGGTGCTCAGCAGCCAAGCGCCTAAATCGTGTGTGAATCTAAATGCTCTTAAAATGAGTTAAAAGGAATTTTTTCAATGAAAAAGAATATTTTTGATCTTCATGGCTGTCGCGCTTTGGTGACAGGCAGTGGAGGTGGGTTAGGTTTTGCGCTCGCACGTGGCTTAGCAGAAGCGGGCGCAAGCATCATTTTAAATGGTCGCAATGTCGATAAGCTCGGTGCTGCGGCAAAAATCTTACGTGGCGAAGGTTATAATGTGACCATTAGTGCCTTTGATGTGACTGACGAAGTGGCGGTAAATGTCGCAATTGGTGAATTGTTGTTGGATGGCGATATAGATATTCTGGTTAACAATGCGGGTATGCAATTTCGGGGGGCGCTTGAAACATTTCCGACTGATAAATGGCGGCAGATAATGGCCACAAATGTTGACAGTGCATTTTTTGTCGCCCGTGCAGTTGTGCCGAATATGATTTCTATTGGGGCTGGAAAGATTATCAATATTTGTTCGTTGATGAGTGATCTTGGCCGTGCCAGCATAACGCCATACGCAACATCTAAAGGCGCCATTAAGATGCTGACCCGCGGTATGTGCGCCGATTGGGCAAAGCATAACATTCAAATTAACGGCATTGCGCCAGGCTATTTCAGGACCGAAATGAACACCGCTTTGGTGGAAGATAAGGATTTTACGAATTGGCTTGAGGCACGAACCCCCGCAGGCCGATGGGGCGAACCTGATGAACTTGTTGGCGCAGCGGTTTTTTTAGCCGCGCCAGCTTCGCGGTTTGTAAATGGCCAGATTATTTTTGTAGATGGCGGCCTCTCGGCCGCTGTGTAAAGTGAAATGATGCCAACAATAGATGGATTGAGAGACAATATGAAAACCATGATTTTTGGATCCCCCGGCCGTTATTTTCAGGGGCATGGGCTGCTTGATAATATGAATGAAATTCTGCACCCGTTTGCTAGTCAACGCATTGCACTGATCAGTGATAGCTTTATTGGACCTAAATTAGAAGATAGATTGCGACCACAGATATTGGCAGGCAATGCAAAATTTGCAGCGCATTTTCTTGACGGTGATTTAACTTATGCCGCCATTGCTAAATTGGTCGCCGCCTTGGAAGATTTTAAGCCCGATTTGGTCATTGCTGCGGGCGGCGGACGCGGCATTGATGCAGGCAAGTCAGTTGCAAAACATTTTGATACGCGTTTGGTGACATTGCCCACAGCCGCATCGACAGATTCGCCGACTTCAAAAAACTTTGTTATATATGATGAACAGCATCAAATGGCTGGTGTTGAGCATTTGCCACGTAATCCAGATGCAGTTGTGGTTTCGCTGGATATGTTATGCCAAGCGCCTGCCGATTTAATGCGGTTTGGCATTGGCGATGCAATTTCAAAAAAATTCGAAGCCAGACAATGCTTTAAGGTAAGCGGTAACAATATGTTTGGCGCGCGGCCAAGCCGCGCAGCTTTGGCTTTGAGTGAAATTTGTTTTGATACCTTAATTTGTTATGCCGAAGATGCATTGGCCACTGCAGGCACAGGCCAATGTACCGAGGCTTTTGAAGCTGTATGCGAAGCCAATATGTTGTTGGCGGGCTTGGCGTTTGAGAGTGGCGGCCTTTCTGTGGCGCATGGCCTGTCGCGTGGGTTGGCGCTTTATCCAGGTGTGGTTGATACACCGCATGGATATCAGGTTTCATTTGGGTTGATGGTTCAACTTAGTCTTGAACGTGAGGGCGCTGCGGATTATAAGTTTTTATGGAATTGGCTTGGTAAAATCGGGCTGCCGCGCACGCTAAAAGAGCTCGGTGCTTCGCTTCCTGATGAAGATGTTCAGAAGCAGGCGGCCAACCAAATCCTGTCGTCTCCGCATCTTCAGAATTTTGAACGTAAATTGACCGCCGATGAGATCGTAAATGCAATTCGGAACATAAGTGCGCCTTGAGCGAAACTTCGTTGAGTTTGTTTTGAGCTAGGCATGCTTTGTAGCTGCGTTTGTGATGGCTTTAATGCTTATTAAGAGCATCCTGCAGTATTTAGGTATGTGGGTTATGACGTTTGGGTTTTTTCGGTATCATTTATGAGGATTTCTAGAAATATCTGCCCATAGCGCTCTAGCTTGGTTTCGCCTATGCCATTTATGGCTAACATGGCTTCTGCGGTTAGGGGTTTTTGGCTGGCGAGTTCGATGAGGGTTTTGTCGTGGAAGATAACGTAAGCGGGTAGCTTGTTGGCTTTGGCCAGTTCGGCTCTGGCAGCGCGGAGCAGGTCATAAAGGCTTTTGTCTTGATCGGTTTTTAGGGCAATGCTGGCGATTTTTGTTGTGCGGCTCGATCTGGTTGTTGTGGTTTGTTTGGGGGTTTTGCGCAGGTCGATGGTTTGTTTTTCACGTAAGAAAACTCGTCCCTTTTCGGTGACACTCAGCCCGCCATGGCCGGCAATGTCGACTTCCAATAGGTTGCGGGCAACGAGTTGACGAAAGATGTTTTGCCAGGCTTTTTTGTCGTGCTCTGTGCCGATTCCAAAGGTGGTTTGTTGGTGGTGACCAAAGCTCTGGATGCGTTCGTCATCTTTGCCGAGCAATATATCTGTTAGATAGCCAACGCCGAATCTTTGGCCGGTTCTAAGCACGCAAGACAGGGCTTTTTGGGTGGTGACGGTGCCGTCAAAGGTTTCGGGCTTGGTTTGGCATGTGTCGCAATTTCCGCACGGCTCTGAGTTATCACCGAAATAGTCGAGTAGAATCTGGCGGCGGCAACTTGCGGTTTCACACAGGCCCAAAAGCGCGTTGAGTTTTTGATGTTCGATGCGTTTTTGGTTTTGCGGTGCGTCTGAATTGTTAATCCAGCCGCGCTGCATGGCAGCATCATCCATGCCATATATCATGTAAGCGTCGGCGGGCTGGCCATCACGGCCGGCACGGCCGGTTTCTTGATAATAGGCCTCGATATTTTTGGGAATGTTCATATGCACCACAAAGCGTACATCTGGCTTGTCTATGCCCATACCAAAAGCGATGGTGGCCACCATAATGATTTTGTCTTCGCGCAAGAAACGGGTTTGGTTTTTGTGGCGAATTTGCGAGGACAGGCCGGCATGATATGGCAAGGCGTTGAGGCCTTGCTCCTGTAGCCATGCCGCTGTGGCTTCGACTTTTTTACGTGAAATGCAATAGATAATGCCGCTATCATCGGTGTGGTTTTGGGTGATGAATTTGTACAATTGCTGTTTGGGGTTGTTGCGATTGACGATGCTGTAATGGATGTTGGGGCGGTCAAACCCATCGATAAACATATGTTCAGCCGGCAGGCTTAGCCGCTCAATAATGTCATTGCGGGTTGGCTCATCGGCAGTGGCGGTGAGGGCGATGCGTGGCACATTGGGGAATTGCTCGGCCAGCAGTGATAAAGCGGCATAATCGGGGCGGAAATCATGCCCCCATTGGGAAACGCAATGGGCTTCATCAATGGCAAATAATGAGATTTTGCAGCGGGATAGAAATTCTAAAAACTCTGGCATAACCAGCCGTTCAGGGGCAACATAGAGTAGATCTAGCGAGCCATTTAACGCTTGTTCGCGTATTTGATTGGCCTCTGAAGGGGATAGGGTGGAATTTATCGCGCCGGCTGAAATTTCGAGTTGCGCTAAGGCGTCAATTTGATCTTGCATTAGGGCAATCAGCGGCGATACCACAATGGCGACGCCCTCGCGGCACAA
>NVUS02000376.1 GCA_002402005.2 OCS116 cluster bacterium
CACAGAGGCTTCAAGTGCGGCTTTAGCCACGCCCATCACGTTATAATTTGGCATCACACGGGTTGAGCCGCCATAGGTAAGCGTGATCATACTGCCGCCATCGGTCATCAATTCAGCAGCGCGTTTGGCGGCTTCGGTGAATGAGAAAGCGCTAATAATCATCGTGCGCGAAAAATTATCGCGGCTGGTATTGGCATATTTACCGTCCAGCTCATCTTTGTCAGAAAAACCAATGGCATGCACCAAAAAGTCGATTTTGCCCCATTTTTCTTTGAGCACGGCAAATACATTGTCGACTGAATCGAGATTTTCAACATCGCAATCGATAAAAATTTCCGAACCGATGGTTTTGCCGAGTTTTTCAACTCTAGGCCCAAAACCTTCACCTTGATAGGTGAAAGCGATTTCGGCGCCGTGTTTGGCAAGCATTTCGGCAATGCCCCATGCGATAGAGCGGTTGTTGGCAACCCCCATAATCAGGCCACGTTTGCCTTGCATCAGTCCGTCCATTTTTTTACCTTTATATTCTTAATTGTCTACAGAATTTTTAAATCTACAGATTTGCGCGAGAGAAAATTACACTGCCATTGGTGCCACCAAAGCCGAAGCTGTTGGACAATACAGAGGTGATTTCTTTTTCGACCCGTTTGCGGGTGATTGGCATATCGGCCACTTTGGGATCAATCTCTTCGATATTGGCACTTTCGCATACAAAGCTATCACGCAACATAATCAGCGAGTAAATCGCTTCTTGTGCGCCGGCTGCACCCAAACTATGGCCGGTTAAGGCTTTGGTGGCCGAAATGAGTGGCGCTTTGTCTGCACCCCAAACGTTACGGATGCCATCAATTTCAGGAATGTCACCAACCGGAGTGGATGTGCCATGTGGGTTGATATAATCGATGCCGTCTTTATGAGTGCTCAATGCCAGCTCCATGGCGCGTTGTCCGCCTTCGCCACTTGGGGCAACCATGTCATAACCATCAGATGTGGCGCCATAGCCAGTCACTTCGGCAATGATATTGGCACCACGGGCTTTGGCACGTTCATATTCTTCTAGCACCAAAACACCAGCGCCGCCAGCAATCACGAAACCATCGCGCTTTATGTCGTATGTACGGCTGGCTTTGGTCGGTGTGTCGTTAAATTTGCTGCTCATCGCGCCCATGGCGTCAAACAAGCAAGACATGCCCCAGAATAATTCTTCACCGCCGCCAGCAAACATCACATCTTGTTTGCCCCATTGGATCATCTCGACCGCATTGCCGATGCAATGCAAGCTTGTGGTACAAGCGGACGAGATTGAATAGCTCATGCCTTTGATTTTAAACGGCGTGGCCAGTGTGGCGCTATTGGTGCTGCTCATGGCTTTTGGCACAGCGAGTGGGCCAATGCGTTTGGTGCTGCCTTTTTCGAGCACAATTTGCATAGATTCATGCAAAGTTTTGGTCGACGGGCCACCAGAGCCCATAATAAGACCGGTGCGGATGTTAGAAATGTCTTTATCTTCAAGGCCTGACATAGCGATGGCTTCTTTCATCGCGATGTAATTCCAAGCCGCGCCTGCGCCCATAAAACGACGTTCTTTGCGGTCTAAAACTTCTTCCCAATCTAGCTTAGGAGCGCCAGAGATTTGGCTTCTAAAGCCATGTTTGATCATATCTTCATCGGCCGCAATGCCTGATTTTGCATCCCAAAGAGATTGTTTGACTTGCTCAATATCGTTACCAATGCTTGAGACTACGCCCATTCCTGTTACAACAACACGCCGCATAATATGGCTCCTTTAAATTATAGTCGGCCTAAATATATTAGGCCTAGGGTATATAGGGTTTATTTGTCGTCTTTAAACAGGCCGACTTTTAAATCTTTAGCGGTAAAACCGGGTTCGCCATCAATCAGCACTGTGGCATCGGCCGTGGCTAAGATTAAGCGCCGCATCATCACCCGTTTAATGTCGATTTTATAAGTGATTATTTTAGAGGTTGGCAATACCATATTGGCAAATTTAACTTCGCCGACACCAAAGGCGCGGCCTTTGCCTTCGCCGCCCATCCAACCCAGATAGAAGCCAAGCAATTGCCACATGCCATCGAGGCCAAGGCAACCGGGCATCACCGGGTCGTTAACAAAATGGCAATCAAAAAACCAACGTTCGGCATTAATGTCATATTCGGCAATAATTTCGCCTTTATCAAAGGCGCCGCCGGTTTCAGATATATGCGTGATGCGGTCCATCATCAACATAGGAGGTACTGGCAATTGTGGGAAATGCGGGCCAAATTTCTTATTGCCGCAGTTTAATAAATCTTCAAAATTATAGCTCGATTTGCGTTCAAACAATATATGTCTCCTCTGACGGTTTAAACTAACTGCTTTTAGCATGGTTAACCTTAACTGCCTAGGGTCAATGACGATTTTATGAATAAGTCTATGCCATATTTTTATGGCGATACTATAAATACGCACAGGAGATTACCGCAAAATGCTGACTTATTCATTCAATTTACTGGGTTTTTTTGACATATATCAAAATCATTCTAAACTAGGCTAGTTTTTTTTAAGAAACATTTGCAAATAGAATGTATACAGTGTAGATATGGGATAAATATAAACCTAAGTAAAACAGTTGGAATTAAAAACATGGCAAATTACCATTTTGAAGCAGACAGCTTGCAAGCCAGTATTGCAGGTGAAGTGACCAAATCTGTACCTATGGACGCTGCTAAAAAAGATTGCCCAATGCAAGATTTAACCCGCGAAGAAGTGACCCAATATTTGCGCCGCTCTGGTTTGCGCCCGACCCGCCAACGTATTGCCCTATCTGATTTGCTATTTGGCAAGGGTGGCCGCCACATAACGGCTGAAGCTTTGCATGAAGAAGCTGTGCTGGCGAAAATTCCGGTATCGATGGCAACTATATACAATACATTGCATCACTTTACCCAAGCTGGTTTGTTACGTGAAGTGGCGGTTGATGGCGCGAAAACATATTTTGATACCAATACCAGCAATCATCATCATTTTTACCATGAAGACACCGGTCATATATATGACATTGATACCGATGAGATGAAAGTGATTGGCATTCCGACACCACCTGAAGGTCAAGAAGTATGGCGCATAGACGTGATTGTACGCCTGAAAGACATTTAGGCTGAATTTCGCGCTGTAGTTATTGGAATAATAAATAAATTTGCCTAGCATTCGCTGGGCATTTTTTATATGTTGGCTGCATAATCATAGGTGAGACGGAAATGAAACAATTTTACAATAAATACTCAATTAGAATCATCACAGCTATTTTGGCGGTGGTATTGATCGTCATGTATATATGGCTGACTATATTTACCAATAATGCCCATTTGATCAATCCGGTTTTTACCCGTGCGGTTGTTGAGAAAATTGAAATTAAAAACTTTATTGGCCGCATTGAGCTGACCACATCTGATGCTGAAGGTTTTAAACTTGAATTCACCAATAGAAAAGCCGATGACCCAGCTGGTTATTACCCCTTGTTTAAAATGGGCACACCAACCATTGCTACCATTGATGGCCGTTTTGCGCCCATTTTGAGCTGTTACCCAAAAACCAAGGGCGATGCAATCGCTCCGTTTGATATAATTGTTGAAGAAGACAAGAAAACCTACGCCGCCGACTCCTACCCAACCCTAAAAATCAGCGCTAAAAATGATATCATTTTAGACGTAAGAAAGAGC
Organism: OCS116 cluster bacterium; assembly: GCA_002402005.2. GTDB lineage: Bacteria > Pseudomonadota > Alphaproteobacteria > Rhizobiales > OSC116 > OCS116. The sequence continues at coordinate 3,720 of NVUS02000376.1, forward strand.
AGTGTTTTCGGTTTTACCGGCGACATTGGCGGTATAAAATTCATTGATGTAAAGTGCAGCGATTTGACCATCGGCAAAATAGCCGATGCCGCCGAATTTGATTTGCACGGCAACGCATTTATTATCACCGGCGACATTGATGGCGATTTCAGCCTAAAAAGCACCGGCAGAAATGTAATTGATTTGCAAAACATCACCGGCAACGCAATTGCCGACATGGACGGCCAAACAACCCTTACTGCCGCCGAAATAACCGGTAATTTAGTGACACTCTC
>NVUS02000377.1 GCA_002402005.2 OCS116 cluster bacterium
AAAAAACACTGGAGCGGGTGAAGGGAATCGAACCCTCGTCATTAGCTTGGAAGGCTACTGCTCTACCATTGAGCTACACCCGCTTATACCAAGCATTTCAAAGACACCTATTCAAATAAATTGAAATGGTGGGGAGAGTTGGATTTGAACCAACGTAGGCATAGCCAGCGGATTTACAGTCCGCCCCCTTTAACCACTCGGGCACCTCCCCATAAGGGTCTTCAAATTTTACGGCTAGTTAAAGTCCGTGCGCCTCTTATCTAAATTTTAGCTCCATTAGTCAACATAATATTTGTTCAAATTCAGAATTTTATCATCTTTCTGGGTAAAACTATCCAAACCGCTTAACAAGTCGGTGTTTTATTTAAACAAACCAACTTGCTGCCTTGGGCAATTTAACCTATAGCTATGCTAACAAAACTATCATCTGGTTCCCCTATGCAAAATAAACGCTTTAAAAAGCCCGATTACAAAACCCGCAATAAAAAAGACAAGCCAGCTTCGGACAAGCATTATCTATATGGCTTGCACAGTGTGGCTGCGGCTCTTAACAACCCTGATCGTAAGCTTATTGAATTGCTCAGCACCCCCAATGCCTACAACCGCTTGGTTGAAGAGTTCGAAAAAGCCGATCTAAAATCAGATTATGGCTTATCCCGCTTAAAAGAACTAAAAGCCCAAGGCAAAGTCACCGAGTCCAAACCCAAAAATATAGATTATCTATTGGGTAAAGACATTGTACATCAAGGTGTTATACTCAAAACTGCGCCTCTACCCGAATATAATGTCAACCGCCTAATGAAACAAATCAAAGCCGATCCAGACATCAGCCGCCCCATCGTCATTCTCGATCAGGTGACCGACCCACATAATGTCGGCGCAATTTTGCGCACCGCCACAGCGTTTAATGCCCGCGCGCTCATCACCACCCGCCGTCATTCGCCCACCGAGTCTGGTTTACTGGCCAAAATCGCCTCTGGCGGGTTAGAAGAAACCCCCATAATCGCCGTTGGCAACCTATCCAGCGCCATTAACGAGCTGCAAGATAGCGGCATTTTATGCATCGGCCTCGATAGCGAAGCCACCCATAATTTCACCAGTCTTCTGGCCGAAAAATATGTTGCGACCAGCCCCAAAGCCATTGTTTTGGGCGCAGAAGGCAAAGGCCTACGCCAAAAAACCATCGAAACCTGCGCCGAGCTGGTCAAACTCGATATGCCGGGCAAAATCAAAAGTCTCAACGTCTCAAACGCCGCGGCCATCGCCCTCTATGCGCTCAGCCAATAAGTATAAAATACAAATTATACTTTTTGCCAAAAATAGGTTAAACTTTCAAAGTTGCTAAAAAAGTTCAACCTTTAAAAAGCAATATAGAGGGGCTAAATGGTTAATTTCATTAAACAGTTTTTGCGTTTTACAAAACTCGAAAGGCTTTTTGACAAGCCCGATTCCGCCACCAATCCAACCATTGATTCTTATGAAGATCTCGACCTGACCGAAAACCTAGCCCTCGAAACTGTCGACTTGGTATTGGCGATCAACGAAAACTCGGTCGTTCCGGCCAAAAATCTGGCCACCAAAAAAGCCAGCCTCATCATTGTCGATTTAAACCATTTACCCAATGCCGATAACCAGCAAAACCCAAGGTTCAAAGCGGCGTTAAGCGCTGCCGATTTGGTTTTCTCGGCCAATCGCAAATTGGCCACCGCATTAGAAATAGATTTCAGCCGTCACATCACCATTTCGCGCCACGTTCAAGAGCGCAAAGTGCAAAATAAATATATCGATCTAAAAAAAGTTTTTCATCTTATTGATGATACCCAGCTGATTATATTTGATGCCAAAATTTGCCATCCATTCTTATCACAACCGCATGATTTGCTAAAACATAATTTCACCTTCATCGCCACTCTGCTTGGTCAATTACCGCGCCATATCCACATCATCGTCACCGGTAGCCGCATCGAAAACAAAATATTCGACCAGCATAAAAATATTTTTGACAAATATAATTGCGCCTCAAGAGTGCATTTCTACACCGAGAACCTCGAAGCCATTAAATATCCGATAGATTATGGCAATATAGACATTGCTCTATTATTGGGTGACCAAGATGGCCATACGCCCAACCAATATTATAAATATTTGCACGAGCAAGTTGCCATTTTCGCCACCGAATTTGCCGATGCCAATCAATTGGTGACATCCGCCAATATCGGCCAGATTTTTGATGATACAAATCTTAATGAATGGACAAAAGCCATTCTGACTTTTCTGGAGCTAAGCCAAGCCAAACGTGACACACTGCAAAAAGCCTTGCGCAAACAAAAACTACATATCAATTGGCAACGCGAAACCGAACATTTTATCAGCTCGATCATGAATATAATCACCACCACCGTGAAAACCAACCGGCTCAGCGCGGTGATTGTAGATCTATCAAAAGACCAAATCACCGACCGCACCCACGACATTGGTTATATGCTGGTCGAGCAAGATATGGATGTCAGCATTCTGGCTCCCTTCTTGCCCGTCATTCATGCCCCGCAGAGCAGCAATATCGAATATATCAAAGTGTCTTAAATCGAGTGAAGAGTCTTAAATCGAATAATCTGCACTAAATTCTTTGTGGAATTTCTCCGTCGCAAATTCAAGCAACAAATTGACTCCTTGTTCCACACTATTCACACCCGTATCCACCACCAAAGCCGCGTTTTCAGGGGCTTCATAAGGTGATGAAATGCCGGTAAAATCACTAATCTCACCATTTCTGGCCTTTTTATAAAGGCCTTTCGGGTCTCGGCTTTCACAAATTTCCAAGTCAGCTTTCACATATATTTCGTAAAAACCCTTACCTTGAATCAAAGCCGCTTTTTCCCGGTCTTCAGCAAATGGCGAAATGAGTGATACAATCACCACAAAGCCAGCCCGCGCCATCAAGGCTGCGGTTTCACTTGCCCGGCGAATGTTCTCACGCCGGTCAACATCACTAAACCCAAGATTATTGTTCAAACCATGGCGTAAATTGTCACCGTCCAAAATATAAACCTGTAGGCCTTTGCGGAATAATTTACGTTCCAAACTCACAGCCAAAGTCGATTTACCCGAACCAGACAAGCCAGTGAGCCACAATACACCGCTTTTATGGCCGTTATAATTCTCACGCTCTGCAAGGCTCACCGCATGGTCAACACGGGTGATGTTAGCTTGGTGGGCAAACAACGCCTCACGGGCATTCTCATAGCCTTCAAGGCTAATCACCCCACCACCGGCAATGTCATACTTCTCTAACAATACAAACCGGCCAGATTTGGCAAATTCTCGGTAATCATCCAAGCTAATCGGGTTGCGCAAAGTTAACACCACCTCACCCAATTGATTGCGCAACAATTGATCACCCTGAGATTGCCCCAAATTCTCGGCATCCAATATGTAATTAATCTGTTTCACCCGCACGTTAATTTCGGCCGTGCCAAGCTTCATTTTGTAATTTTTACCCACTTCAAACGGGGTCTGACCTAGCCAGAATAATTTGGCGGTAAATTCTTTGCCCAAATGCGGCGCCATCAACGGGCCATCAACATCAGCTTGCGCAACATGCGAAATCACATCGCCACGTTCCACAAATATCTGCTCGGTCAAAGTGATACCGACAGATTGCCCTGCCCCAACCACTAAGTTTTTCTTCTCTTCATCGGTATAAGCGTTTGGCCACGCTTCAATATTTTTAACTACCGCCTCTTTGCCACTTGGCGAAAAGGTTATCTTATCGCCAATGCGCAATTGGCCAGATACAATTGTACCGGCAATGATGCGCCGGTCATCAAATTTATAAACATCCTGCACCGGCAAGCGCAACGGTATGTCATTGTCAGCAGATAATTTCTTAAAATCATCCAACGATTCAGTCACCGTCAGGCCTTCATACCAAGCCAACTTATCCGATGGATTGACAATATTATCACCTTCACGTGCCGAAATAGGAATAAACCGTGTCGGGTTCACCCCAATCGAAGTCAGATATGCCCGATATTCAGCCTCAATCTCATCAAACCGTTCTTGCGAATAACCCACCAAATCCATTTTATTGACCACAACCGCAATCTGGCTCACGCCCAGCAAGTTCAGCAAATAACCATGGCGGCGTGATTGCTCTTGCACACCTTCCAACGCATCAATCATCAACAATGCCGCGTCAGATTGTGCAGCACCGGTCACCATGTTTTTTAAAAATTCTTTATGACCCGGCGCATCAATAATCGTATAATCGCGCTGCTCGGTGTTGAACCAAATCTGGCTGGTATCAATGGTAATGCCTTGGTCGCGTTCGGCCTGAAAACTATCCATTAAAAACGCATATTCAAACTCAACCCCGCGCTT